>JACPLO010000012.1 GCA_016186495.1 Candidatus Niyogibacteria bacterium | reverse complement strand
CTATGACCAAGCTAATAATCGGGTGGGAATCGGCACGACCACTCCCCGAGGATTGTTTGGCTTAAATGATCCAATTGGAATCGATCCTTTTGTCATCGGCTCTTCTACTCCCAAATTCATCATTAAAGATTCGGGATATGTGGGGATTGGGACGAGCACTCCTTTCTATAAACTGACTGTTAATGCAACTTCCACTGAAAACTTTTTTCAAGTGGCTTCTTCTACCAATCAGGGAATCTTTGTTATTAATAATAACGGCAGGGTGGGGATTGGAACAACGAGTCCGGCTTTTACTTTGGATGTTTACGGCACTTTAAGGATTGATCCGAATAACGGATTGATTATTCCGGCAAGTTCAACGCCGGTTTTAGACATAGCGGGTAAAATTGCTATAGATACGACTTCGGGCCAGCTAAAATGGTATGACGGAAATAAAGTTCAGCTTGTCACCGGCACGACTTCGCCCGCGTTTAACCTTGCTTCAACCACGATGAGCATAAATGGCAAGCAATTCCGGAACGGAACAACCACTATTTTGCTTAAAAATTTTCCTGAAGCGATGACGCTGAATGGTTTTTACTGCAAAGCGACTTCAACCGCCGCGACTTCTTATGCCGGCCATTTGAGATTCGGCGATGGGTCTAACTGGACTGAAATGGGAACTTGCACCACTTCGGGAGTTGAAACCAGAACTACGATCAACAATACTTTCACCCGATTTGAAGATTTTATAGTTGAAGCCAGTTCAACCGCCCAGAACGCCCATGACCGAATGACTATTACCGTTATTCTTGAAAAAACAGCGGATTAAATATGAATCCCGTTAGAAATCGCGGACGCGTAATTAAAATATAATGTTAATGAAACATAAATTTATAAGCAATAAAGGAAAACGCGCAGCTCTTTTGGCGTCCGCGTCCTATTTCTAACGGGATGAAAAGAAAGAAAATAAAAATTTTAATAATCGGAGTTCTGGTTTTGGCAGCCGGTTTTGTTTTTATAAAATTCATTTTGGCGGAAAATGACGGCAATACTGTTTCTTTGCTTCATATGAACGGAACTGACGCTTCAACAAGTTTTCCTGATTGCGCCGTTGGCGGAAGTCATACTTGGAATGCTAATGGCGATGCCCAGATAGATACTACTACTACAGGAAAAACAGTAACCGCCAACGGCAATGCTCAGATAGATACCGCATATAGCAAATTCGGCGGAGCTTCGGGTTTGTTTGACGGAACCGGAGATTATCTTTCAATACCGAACAATAGTGACTGGGATTTCGGGAGCGGGGATTTTACGATTGATACATGGGTTAAACGAGCGGATTCAGGGAACCCTCAAGCTATCTGGACTTGGAGAACGGATTCCGGAGATTCTACAAATAACTTTAACGCAGAATTTAATAACAATGCCACAGTCAATGCGGTAAGAATGTATATAAACAATAGTGCCGGAACAAGTTACAGTTTTTCAGCTAATACAGCTATTACTGATACAAATTGGCATCATATTGCCGTTGTTAAAAATGGAACAACTGTAACTGTATATTTAGACGGAGTATCTGATGGTTCTACAACTGTTTCAGGTTCATTTAATATGAGTTCCAAGGCGTTCAATATAGCAAGCTATTATACGGTAACTCCATCTAATTATTTCAACGGCTCCATCGATGAATTCCGCGTCTCCAAAGGCATCGCACGCTGGACTGCTAATTTTACGCCGCCGACAGCGGCATATTCACCCGATCAATATACTTCATTGCTCGTGCATGCTGACGGTACGGATGGCAGCGCCAGTTTTTCAGATGATTCTACCGGCAAATTTTTTCAATCCGCCGCTTTTGACGGCACCGGAGATTATTTAACTGCTGCCGACAGCGCTGACTGGGATTTCGGGACAGGGGATTTTACCGTTGACGGATGGGTCAGAATTCCGGACACTACCGGCGGAACAGTAATCGGCCATAACGAAAGTGCGAGCGGCGAATGGGAAGTTGCTGTCAATGGAACTAACAATTACATAGTGGCTGAAGGAAGTTATACCGACGGAACAGCAATAAATGTAAGGGATACGAGCAATGCAATATCAGCCAATACTTGGGCGCATTTCGCTTTTATAAGATTAGGCAATAATTTATTGATGCTTGTTGACGGCAAACCTCGCGGAACGCAGGATGCCACCGGAAAAACCTTAAACATGACTCCGACCGGCGGAATCGGAATAGGAGCCAGAAATAGCGGAACCTCTATTTATAAAGGTTGGATTGACGAATTAAGAATAAGCAAAGGAATAGCTCGCTTTACCGGCAGCGGCTACACCGACAGTAATGCTTCTTTTAATACCACTGAATTAAGATATTCACAGGGATTTAAAGTTGGTTCAACAACTTCAATATCGGCATTCACGGTAAAATTAGCCAGAAACACCGGAAGCGAAACCGGAACTCTTACCGGCTATATTTACAGCGATGATGGAACCGGCAAGCCGAACGCGTCCCTTGCGACTTTTTCCAATATGAATGTTTCCACGATTTCTAATAGTCCGACTTATACCGAATATAGCTTTGGCGGCTCATATACTCCGGTGGTCGGAACCCAGTATCATTTAGTCTTAATTTGGACGAATGCCAATAGCGGAGCTATCCGCATAAACACGGATGACGCAAACAGTTATGCTGATGGCGCGCCTGCCAGATGGAACGGATCAAGCTGGGATGCCCAGACGAGCGATGTTTATTTCGGCTTAAATCAGGTTTCAACATATGAATATGCTCTTGAAGTTTGCAGTAGAGGAGATTCAAGAATCCCCGACGATATGATTGTTTTTGAGTGAAAGATATAAAATTAAATTTTGTTGACTTTTAATTTTTATTTGTGATATCATCATTGTATGAATACCATTACTATTCCAAAAAAATTAAATAAAGAAGTAAAAAATTTTATAGTCCAAACAATTCATGAGGTTATAAACGACTCTGATTTTAAATTAGAATTGAATGAAAAAGTAAAGAAAAGACTTCGCCAAGCATTAATTTCTAAACAAAAAACAATCTCTTTTTCAGAGATAAAGAAAAAATATTATTAATCTATGAAGCGATGGTCGTTGGAATTTTCTTAAAATACCGAACGTGATTTGACGAAATTTGACTGTGAAATACGGCGACGAATTATTGATAAATTAGATTGGCTTTTAGAAAATTTTGAGACAATTTTTCCATCGGTTCTTAATAGTGAATTTAGAGAATTTTATAAATTACGAATAGGTGATTGGCGAGTAATATATAAAATTAATTGGAAAGAGCAGACAATCATCATTTGTTATATTGATCGACGTGATAAAATTTATAAAAATCGAAAATAACTGAGTAAAAATTATTTCCTAAAAAATAAAATTAGCAGTCTTGACAGAGGACTGCTAATTTTATAAACTTTAGTTATACTCTTATATGTTTTTAGAAGAGCGAAAAACGCAAATACTGGATTTTATTATCCGTGATTATATTCGGCACGGTTTGCCTGTTTCTTCCGGCCGAGTTCATAAAGAAACCGATATTGAAGCGGGACCGGCGACGATTCGTCATATCATGGGTGAACTTGACGAAAACGGTTTTTTGGAACAGCCGCATGTTTCCGGCGGCCGCGTCCCGACTGATAAAGCGTATCGTTATTTCGTTAATTATTTAATGAGAATAGAAGAATCCGGCGGAGCAGACAAAACAGTAAAAGAAATTAACGGCGGCGATTCTTTTGAAGAA
The DNA here is from genome assembly GCA_016186495.1 of Candidatus Niyogibacteria bacterium. Classification (GTDB taxonomy): domain Bacteria; phylum Patescibacteriota; class Minisyncoccia; order JACROR01; family JACROR01; genus JACPLO01. The sequence continues at coordinate 50,564 of JACPLO010000012.1, read as the reverse complement.
ATGAATCCCGTTAGAAATCCATGCGGGGAATGGCGATCTTCGCATGAGTTGCTCTCCGTGATAACCCGCGCCGCAGAACAGTGGGGTATTATTTCTAATGGGATGAATAAAACCATATCGGAAGCGACAAAACTTTTTACGATAATGGCGGATTTCGGCAGAAAAAAACAATTAAATTTTTACGGCGTCCAACGGCTGCTGGATGAACCGGAATTCGCCGATGGCGAGCTTTTATATAATTTTGCCGGTTTGTTTGATAATTTATATGAGATAGCCGATATTTACCGGCGCCGGATCAACGAAGAAACCATATTTATCGGAAAAGAAAATCCATTGAAAGAAACGCGAATGATGAGCGTGGTGGGAGGAAAAATCAAAAACAGAGAAAAAAATGCCGTCTTATTGATAATCGGGCCGCGAAGAATGAATTATGAATATAATTGTTCCATTTTACGCTATTTTTTTGAAAAATGACCCAAAAAGAATTTTAAGAAAATAAAAAAAATAAAGAGGAAGATATTGAAAAAGATGAGAATATTGAGATTGTTTCCGAAGACGGAGAATCGGCTGAAACGCAAATGAAAAAAATCAGAGAAAAATTGAAAGAGTGCCGGAAACTGAAAGACGAATATCTGGCCGGCTGGCAAAGAGCCCGGGCGGATTTTATAAACGCCAGAAAAGGAGAAGAAAAAGAAAGGGAAGAATTTATCCGTTTTGCCCAAAAAAACATTATGGAAAAACTTTTGGCGCTGGCGGATAATTTTGACTTAGCATTTGCCAATCGGGATATTTTGCCGAAAGACGGAGGAAATTGGCTGGCCGGAATGGAAAATACCAGAACCAGGCTGATGAAAATTTTGGAAGAATCGGGAATTACTCCTTTGGAAAATTCTTTGGGAAAAAAATTTAATCCTTCGGCGCAGGAAGCGATTGAAAAGATAAATATATCGGATCCCGATAAAGACAATTTAGTGTTGGAGGAAGTTCAGAGAGGATATAAGATGTATGATAAGATATTAAGGCCGGCAAAAGTTAAAGTTGGAATATATGAGAAATTAATAATTAATAATTAATATAATATGCCAAAAATACTAGGTATTGATCTCGGAACAACTAATTCGGCGATGGCGGTCGTGGAGGCCGGGGAGCCGAAAATTTTAGAAAACAGCGAAGGAGGCCGTACCACGCCTTCCATAATCGCGCTTTCTAAATCAGGTGATCGGCTGACCGGGCTTTTGGCTAAGCGCCAGGCGGTGACTAATCCTCAAAACACGATTTTTTCCGTAAAACGGCTGATTGGCAGGAAATTTTCAGACGCGGAAATCCAGAAAGATAAAAAACTTCTTTCTTACGAATTGCGCGAATCCAAAAACGGCGGCGTGGAAGTCAAAATGGGCGAAAAATGGCATCGTCCTGAAGAAATTTCCGCGATGATTTTGGCAAAACTTAAAACCGACGCTGAAAAAAAACTGGGGGAAAAAATAGAAGAAGCGATTATCACGGTTCCGGCTTATTTTGACGATTCACAGAGAAAAGCGACCAAAGACGCCGGAGAAATCGCCGGTTTAAAAGTAAAAAGAATTTTAAACGAGCCGACGGCAGCCGCTTTGGCTTACGGAATAAATAAGAAAAAAGACGAAAAAATCGTGGTCTACGATTTTGGCGGCGGCACTTTTGATATTTCGGTTTTGGAAGTGGCGGAAGACACGATTGAAGTAAAATCAACGGACGGGGACACGCATCTGGGCGGAGACGATTTTGACCAAAAAATCATTGATTGGATTACCGTTGAATATAAAAAAGAATCGGCGATTGATATTTCCAAAGACAAATTGGCGCTTCAGCGCCTGAAAGAAGCGGCGGAAAAAGCCAAACATGAACTTTCCAGCACCGTGGAAACGGAAATAAACATTCCTTTCATCACTTCTGATTCCAGCGGACCCCGCCATCTTTTATTGAAATTTTCCCGCGCTAAACTGGAAGAATTGGTGGGTGAATATATTGAACGCTCCATTGCCGTGACCAAAAAGGCAATGGCGGCGTCGGGTTTCAAAATTTCGGAAATTAACGAGGTAATTTTGGTCGGCGGCCAAACCAGAATGCCGGCGATTCAGGAAGCGGTTAAAAAATTTTTCGGCAAAGAGCCGAATAAATCAATTAATCCCGACGAAGTGGTCGCCGTGGGCGCGGCGGTCCAGGCCGGCATTATGCAGGGCGATGTTAAAGATATTCTGCTTTTGGACGTGATTCCGCTTTCTTTGGGTTTGGAAACTTTGGGCGGCGTTTTTACCAAGTTGATTGACAGAAACACCACTATTCCGGTTTCAAAAACCCAGGTTTTTTCCACCGCGGCTGACAATCAGCCGTCCGTAGAAATCCATATTCTCCAAGGCGAGCGGCCCATGGCCGGCGATAATAAGACTTTAGGACGGTTTATTTTGGACGGTATTCCGCCTTCGCCGCGGGGAATGCCGCAAGTAGAAGTGACTTTTGACATTGACGCGAATGGAATTTTAAACGTTAAAGCCAAAGACAAAGGCACGGGCAAAGAGCAATCAGTCAGAATTGAAGCTTCTAGCGGCCTTTCCAAAGAAGATATTGAAAAAATGAAAAAGGAAGCCGAATCGCACGCCGGCGAAGACCAAAAGAAAAAAGAATCGGCGGAAGCGCGTAATTTAGCCGACACTTTTATTTACACGACGGAAAAAGCCGTTCGTGAAGCCGGCGATAAAATTTCCGAAGACATTAAGAAAGAAATAGAAGAAAAAATCGCGGAGCTTAAAAAAGTAAAAGACGGGGAAGATTTGGAAGCGATCAAGAAAGCGCAGGAAGAGCTTTCAGCCGCGGCTCAAAAAGTGGGCGAGGCCTTGTATAAAAAAGGCGGGATGGGTGATAATAAAGAAGGAGAAGGCAAAGCGAGAGAAGCGGAATACAAAGAAGTAAAGGATGAAGACAAAAAATAATTTGTCCGTATTTTGTAATTTAAAGTAAAAAATAATTAAAATGAGCAAGGATTATTACAAAATTCTCGGCGTTTCTCAAAACGCCAGTCAGGAGGAGATAAAAAAAAGTTATCGCCGTTTGGCGCATAAATATCATCCGGATAAAGGAGGAGGAAATGAAGAAAAATTTAAAGAGGCGAATGAAGCTTATCAGGTGCTGGGCAACGAGAAAAAGCGGAGAGAATACGACCGTTACGGTCAGGTTTTTGGCGATCAAGGAACCGGCCAAAGCGAGCCGTGGGGATTCGGCAATTTCGGCGGCGCGGAAGTTAATTTTGATTTCGGAGAAATCTTCGGCGATTTCTTCGGCGGTTTTGGCGGCGCCGGAAAGCGCCAAAAGCGCGGCCGCGATATTTCCATTGACGTAGAACTTAATTTTGAAGAAGCGGTTTTCGGCACGCAGAGAAAGGTGCTTTTGAATAAAATAAATCAATGCCGCGAATGCGGCGGCAGCGGGGCGGCGAAAGGGACAAAAAAAATAAAATGCGGGGTTTGTCAAGGCACGGGGACGGTTAAAGAAACTAAACGTTCATTTATCGGCGTTTTTTCCAGTTTGAGCGAATGCGGCCAATGCCAGGGCCGCGGCGAAGCGCCTGAAAAGCCCTGCGGAGAATGCCGCGGTTTGGGAGTCATAAAATCCGACGCCGAAGTGATAATAGACATTCCGCCGGGCATAAACAGCGATGAAATGATAAAAATTTCCGGCGCCGGAGAAGCGACAACGGACGGCCGGTCTGGCGATCTTTACATTAAAGTGCATATCAAACCGCATCCTGTTTTTTCGCGGGAAGGCCGCAATCTTTTAATGGATATGGATATCCCATTTTCCGAGGCGATTTTAGGCGCGGAAAAAACAGTCAATACTTTGGATGGAGCGATAAAAGTTAAAATTCCCGCTGGCGTGGATAGCGGTGAAATGCTTAAAGTGCGAAGCAAAGGCATTCCTTTTGAAAGAGGAAGAGGCGATTTAATAATCAATCTGCGGGTTAAAACTCCTAAACGGCTTTCCGCTAAAGCTAAAAAACTCATAGAAGAACTAAAAGAAGAAGGAATTTAATATGCTTAATTTAGCCGCGTTTTCATCTGTTTTTGCCAATCCCACTTGGGATGTTTTAGCCGTTTTTTTCTTCGTGGCCGCCGGTTTTTTTTACGGCATTTCCGCGGGGCGGGCGAGAATGACGGCGGTTCTTTTGAGTATTTATATTTCCCAGCTTTTATTTGAATATACCCGTTTTATTAATTTCTTTTTGGAAGGCCGTAAAATTATGGAAATTTTTCTGCTGAAAGCGGCCGTGTTTTTCGTTTTAATTATTATTTTATCGCATTTTTTTATCCGGAACGTTTTTCGACCAATATCGGAAGATTCCGGAATATGGTGGCAGATATTTCTTTTGAGTTTTTCCGAAGTGGGACTTTTGATTTCCGTTGTTTTTCGGCTTTTGCCGGCTGCCGAACTTTTCACTTTTTCGCCGCTGGTCAGTTATTTTTTTGCTTCGCCGAACGCTCATTTTTGGTGGCTAATTTTGCCTTTATTTGTTTTGTTTGCTATTATCCGAAGAAAATAAATCAATTTATTTTCTTCCAAAATTTTTCCGCCCATAGTTCTCCACCAGCTGGCGGATGGTAGACTAGCCCGTAATGCCTTATGCCTCTGGAGGAAAATAATCAAAAATTAAGCGTTGTGTCCGCCCATAGCTCAGCTGGTAGAGCAGCTCCCTTTTAAGGAGAAGGTCCCAGGTTCGATTCCTGGTGGGCGGACACAGCGCTGGATAAATATAATAGCTCTTTTTTTCAACCGAAGGCTGATCCGCACAACGGTCGGGAAAATAAGAATATGTTAATATAAAATAATGCCTCAACGGATATTAATTAAAGACGCGATTAATAAAATAAACGAGAATATCCTGCTTAAAGGATGGGTGGATGTCCGGCGCGACCACGGCAAACTTATTTTTTTGGATTTACGCGATCGTTCCGGCGTTGTTCAGATAGTGGTTACTCCGAAAGCCGAACAAGCTTATAAAATTGCGGAAACCGTAAGGCCGGAATGGGTGGTGGAAGCAATTGGTTTGGCAAGCGAACGGCCGGAAAAAATGAAAAATTCCGATTTAAAAACCGGCGGAATAGAAATTAAAGTGGCGGAATTAAAAGTTTTGTCGCCGGCGGAAACGCCGCCAATTGACGTTTCCGGAAAAGGAGATGAAATAAATGAAGAAGCGCGGCTTAAATACCGTTATTTGGATTTAAGGCGGCCGCGGCTTCAGAAAAATTTAAGGAATCGCCATAGAGCCGCTAAATTTATCCGCGACTTTTTAACGGAAAGAGATTTTCTGGAAATAGAAACGCCGATTTTAACCAAATCCACGCCGGAAGGAGCGCGGGATTACGTGGCGCCTTCCCGGCTTCATCCCGGAAAATTTTACGCTCTGCCGCAATCTCCCCAGCAATATAAACAGCTTCTGATGGTTGCTGGTTTTGAACGATATTTTCAGATTGCCCGCTGTTTTCGCGATGAAGACACGCGCGGCGACCGCCAGCCGGAATTTACCCAAGTGGATATAGAAATGAGTTTTATGAGCCAGGAAGAAATTTTGAATTTAATTGAAGAAATGTTTTGTAAAATGGTCGTTAAACTTTATCCTGATAAAAAAATCACGCGAACTCCCTGGCCGCGCTTGGATTATGAAGAAGCTATGGAAAAATACGGTTCGGATCGGCCGGATTTAAGAAAAAATAAAAATGATTCCGATGAATTGGCTTTTGCCTGGATAATAAATTTTCCTCTTTTTGAAAAAGAAAAAAAAGACGGCCATTGGGCGCCCGGCCATCATATGTTTACCGCGCCGAAAGAAGAAGATTTGCCGAAATTAGAAACATCGCCCGAACAAGTCCGTTCTTACCAGCACGATTTAGTGTTAAACGGCTGTGAAATCGGCGGCGGAAGCATTCGGATTCATGATTTAAAAATTCAAAAGAAAATTTTTGATTTAATCGGTTTTTCAAAAAAAGACACGGCATATTTTGAACATATGCTTACGGCTTTTAAATACGGCGCGCCGCCGCATGGCGGCATTGCGCCGGGATTAGACCGGCTTTTAATGATTTTAGAAAATGAGCCGAATATAAGAGAAGTCATCGCTTTTCCTAAAACCGGCGACGGCCGCGATCTGATGATGGATGCGCCGAGCGAAATCAGCAAAGAACAGATGAAAGAATTAAAAATAAAGATTAAATAGCTTTTTTTATGCGTTCGGTGTATTCGCCGGATTCGGTATTCACGCGGATGATGTCGTTTTCTTCAATAAAAAGAGGGGTGTTTATTTCCAGATTGTTTTCCAAAATAACCGTTTTTGACCCGCCTTGGGCAGTATCGCCTTTGACGGCCGGCGGCGCTTCTTTGACGCGATAGTCAATTTTTATCGGCAGTTTTATGTTGATGATTTTGCCGTTAAATTCATAAGTGTCAACAATCAGGTCTTTTTTAAAAAATTTCGCGTTTTCGCCGATGATTTCCAAAGGCAAAGAAAATCTTTCTTTTGGATTTTGAGGAGAACAAAACCAAAATTCGTTCCGGTGGGAATAAATGAACATTATTTCTTTTCTTTCAATTTCCGCTTCTTTAAAATTTTCGCCGGGGTGAAAAGTGCGCGAAGCAATTTTTCCTGAAATCAGATTTTTTATTTTTGCCTGAACCACCGGTTTTCTTTGCTGCATTCGCATAAAACTGTGTTCCAGCACTTCGTAAGGGAGGCCGTCTAATATAATTAAAGTTCCTTTTTTTAGTTCGGTCATTGATAACATAATGCCGTTATTTTATTATAAAATAATATGGAATACAAGCTGGCCGTCGGGCTTGAAATACACGTTGAATTAAAAACGCGGACAAAAATGTTTTGCGCCTGTTTGAATGACTCCGCTGAACGCCATCCCAATATTAATATCTGTCCGATTTGCATGGGACATCCGGGAACTTTGCCGGTAATCAATAAACGGGCGGTGGAGAATGTTTTGCGCGTAGGATTGGCGCTTGGCGGAAAAATTCCGGATTATTCCCATTTTGACCGAAAAAATTATTTTTATCCCGACCTGCCTAAGGGTTATCAGATATCGCAATATAAATATCCGCTGGTGAACGGCGGCGCGCTTATTCTGCCCGGATCGGACAGAAAAATCGGAATTATACGCGTTCATTTAGAAGAAGACACGGGCCGGCTTTTGCATGACGGCGTTGATTCTTTGGTTGATTTCAATCGCGCCGGCGTTCCTTTGATGGAATTGGTGACCGAGCCGGATATTTTTTCGGCAATTGAAGCGCGCGCTTTTGCCGAAGAATTTCAGCTTCTTTTGCGCTATTTGGGAGTTTCCGACGCGGATATGGAAAAAGGCCAGATGAGAGTTGAAGCTAATATCTCACTTGGCGGCCCCGCCGCCAAGTTAGGCGTTAAAGTGGAAATTAAGAATCTTAATTCTTTTCGGGCCGTGGAACGGGCGATTGAATATGAAAATGAAAGACAGGAAAAAATTCTGAAAGAAGGCGGAAAAATAACCCAGGAAACAAGGGGCTGGGATGAAAATAAGCAAAAAACTTTTTCTCAAAGAATAAAAGAAGAAGCTCATGATTATCGTTATTTTCCGGAACCGGATTTGCCATCGTTGAATTTAACGAAAAAAGAAGATTTTGATCTGGATGCCTTGAAAGCGGCTTTGCCCGAATTACCCTGGCAAAAAAGAGAGCGGCTGGCAAAAGAATATAATCTAAAAGGAGACGCCCTTCTGATGGCTGTTCGTGATAACAAGATGGCTGATTTTTTGGAAAAATCCGTGTCAGAACTTTCCGAATGGATAAAAGACCACGCTTTGAAAGAAAAAGATTTAATCAAATTGGCGATAAATTACATTACTTCCGATTTACAAGCGTTAATCAAGGAAAAAGAAGGAACGTTCTCGGAGCTTCTTATTACGCCGGAAAATTTCGCGGAATTGATGAAAATGGTCATAAAAAACGAAATTTCTTCCCGCGCGGCGAAAGACGTTCTTTTAAAAATGTTTTTAAGCGGCGGCGACCCTTCGGAAATCGTGGAAAGCGGAGGATTAAGGCAAATTAACGATGAATTTCAGCTGAAAGATATAATAGAATCAGTGGTAAAAGATAATCCCGGTCCCGTAGCGGAATACGGCAAAGGCAAAGAAACAGCGCTTCAATTTTTGATTGGTCGGGTTGTAAAGAAAACCCACGGTCGTGCCAATCCTTTGTTGGCCGTTAAGATTTTACGCGAATATCTTAGAAAATTATAATTTAAAATTATGTTTGAAAATTTTTTTAAAGAAGTAAGAGGAAAATTTGATTTTAAAAAAGAAAAAACTGAAGAAAAAGAGATGCCGAGTTCTTTTACAATGACTCCCGCGGAAGAAAAAAAACTTAGAGAAGAAGAAGGGGAAGGAGCGATAAAATTTGAAAAAGAACGCTTGAAAAAAGCGAGCGATAAATTATATCAGGCATATTTAAAATCAAAAGAACAAGAAAGAAAAGATAATTAAGTTAACATTTTTCGTTTGGATAGCGTTAAATTAATTTTCCTTCCAACATCCAAGGGCCTATTTTAATGATTTTTACTTTGCTGAAATCTCCGATTTTTTGTTTTCGGGAATTTACAATTTCAACTGTCTTATTTTGAGGGCTTTTGCCGAAAAAACGGCCGTTTTTTTTCTCGTCAATCAGAACCGGTAAAATTTTGCCAAGCAATTTTTTGCTGTTTTTTGCCGCGGTTTTTTTTAAAATTTCGTTAAGTTTTTTCCGGCGCCTTTCTTTTGCTTGATGAGTGATATTATCTTTAAAAGCCAGAGCGGAAGCGGTATTCGGCCGGGGAGAATATTCGGCGATAAAAGCCATATCAAATTTAAGTTCGCGGTAAAGTTTCAGGGTGTTTGAAAATTCTTTTTCGGTTTCGCCGCAAAAACCCACGATGGTATCGGTGGAAATGGCGATTTCCGGAACGCGGCGGCGAATTTTTTTAACCAGTTTTATGAAATGTTTTCTGGTATATTGCCGGTTCATCCGCTTTAGCACTTCATCGTCGCCGGATTGGACCGGCAAATTCAGATATTTTGGAAATTTTTCGCATTTTGCCATAGCTTTAATAAGATCATCGGAAAAATCTTTGGGATGGGCGGAAGTAAAACGGATCCAGAAATTTCCCGGAATTTTATTAACCGCGCGAAGAAGATTAGCGAACGTCATGCAGCCTTTTTTTATTTTCGGTTTTTCACCTGATTTGGTTTTACCTTCCCAAGCTGTTTTTTCAGTCAGGCCGTAGGAATTGACGTTTTGGCCCAGAAGCCAGATTTCTTTCGCGCCGTTTTTAACGGATTTTTTTGCTTCGGCCAGAATTTCTTTGGCCGGCCGCGAATATTCGCGGCCGCGGGCAAACGGCACGACGCAGTAAGCGCAAAAATTATTACAGCCGTAAGAAACCGGAATCAAGGCGCGGAAAGAAGAATCTGTTTTCGGCGGAATGCTTAAATATTCTTCAGCGGTTATTTTCAGCGGGGAACCGATTTTTTCCGGCAGGGAAGCAATGTCTTTTATGGGAAGGAAATAATCTATGTAAGGAAGCCGTTTTTTCAAAATATCTTTCCGGTAGTGCGTCATACAGCCGGTCAGAATTGTTTTAAGGCGGGGATTTTTTTCTTTGATTTTTTTCAGGATTTTATTCCGGCCAAAAACGCGGTTTTCCGCAGATTCGCGCACTGAACAGGTATTATAAATAATTAAATCCGCGCCATCCTCTTTGGCGGCGTTTTGATAACCGCAAGATTCCAAAATCCAGCGGATTCGGTTTGAATCCGCTAAATTACTCTGGCAGCCGAAAGTTTTGAGATAATAAGTTTGATGTCTTGACAAATTTTTTAATATAGATTAATATTGGTTATAGAAAGAAAAGAAAGGAGGTGAATAAATGAGTGAAAGTGAAGGAAAAAGTTTATAAAGTAAAAATAGGGTAAAAATAGCCAGGCAGGATGTATTTTAAAAATTAGAAAGTGAGAGTTTGCTAGTCAAAATAATTCTGAGTCGAAGTCAAAACAAAGAAGCAAACTCTCTAGGGGAGCGCATTGACCAAAAATTTACAGTCAGTGCGCTTATCCTGAATTAAACAGTAAAAATCTAAATCCGTAAAAAGATTCTTTTTACGGTATTTTTATTTTAAATTATTTTATTTTCAATTTCTTTTTTTATTTTTTTAATCAATTTTTCAATTTTAATTTCTCCTTCTTGGCCGCGTTTGTAATGGCGGACATTAACGGAATTATTTTTGATTTCTTTTTCGCCGGCAATCAGAATATAAGGAATTTTTAAAAGTTCCGCTTCGCGGATTCGCTTGCCTAATGTTTCGCCGGTGGCCGCCAATTCCGCCCGGATATTATTTTTTTTTAATTCGGCTAAAACTTTTTCGCCGTATTTTTCAGATTTCTCGCTTATAGGAATGACGGTTGTTTGAATCGGCGAAAGCCAGAGAGGCAAAGCGCCGGCATATTTCTCTATTAAAAAAGCAATAGTTCTTTCAATGGCTCCGACCGAAGAGCGGTGAATGACGATCGGCTGTTTTTCTTTTCCGTCCTTGCCGATATAGCGGAGCTTAAAACGTTCCGGCAGGCAAAAATCATATTGAACGGTGAAAGCGGTTTCTTCTTTTCCTAAAATGTTTTTCATCTGGATATCAATTTTAGGGCCGTAAAAAGCAGCCTCTCCTTTTGCTTCAATAAAATTTTCCCGGCGTTTTTTCAGAACCGACCGCAGAGTTTTTTCTCCTGCTACCCAAGCTTTGTCGTTTTTAAAATATTTTTCAGCGTTTTTTCTGTCGCCAAGCGAAAGCCGATAAACATAATCCTTGCCTTTTTTAAAACCCAGGACGCCGTTGGCGTATTCTATTAAATCCAAAACTTCGTTGATGACGGTTTCCGCCTGTTCTTCGGCGGAAAAAATATGGGAATCAGCCAGACAAAAACTTCGGACTCTGATTAAGCCGGTCAGTTCGCCGGATTTTTCATAACGGTAGAGTTTGGCCAGTTCGGCGATTTTAAGCGGCAATTCTTTATAGCTTCTGATTTTATCCTGATAAAGCGTAAAATGATGAGGACAGCTCATTGGCCGCAGAATCAATTTTTCTCCGTCAATTTCCATGGCCGGGTACATAATATCTTTATAATAAGGATAATGGCCGGAAATTTCGTAAAGCCGGACATTGGCGATATCGGGAGTGATGACATGCCGATAATCGCGTTTTATTTCTTCGTCAACGATGAATTTTTCTATTTCGCGCCGGATGATCGCGCCTTTTTCGGTCCAAAGAGGCAAACCTTTTCCGACCAAATCGCTTGAAATAAATAAATCAAGGTCTTTGCCGATTTTTCGATGGTCTCTTTTTTCCGCTTCGGCCAAGAGGTTAAGATAATCCTGAAGATCTTTTTTTGTTTCAAAAGCCACGCCGTAAATTCTTTGGAGCATTGGATTTTTCTCGCTTCCTTTCCAATAAGCGCCGGCAATTTTAACCAGTTTGAACGCTTCAGCGTTTATTTCTTTGGTTGATTTCACGTGCGGTCCGGCGCAGAGATCAATGAAATTTCCTGATTTATAAATTAAAATTTTTTCTCCGGTTTTTTTAAATTCATTGATAAGTTCAAGTTTGAAAGACTGGTTGGCGAATATCTTTTTTACTTCTTTCGCGCTGATTTCTTGACGTTCAAATTTGACGCCTTTTTTTATCAATTCGCGCATTTCTTTTTCCAGTTTTGGCAGGCAATCTTGGGAAGGAGAATGGCCGATTTTTGAAAAATCAAAATCATAATAAAATCCGTTTTCAATTATCGGCCCGATGCCGAATTTTATGTCAGGATGTTTTCCTTGGACGGCCATGGCTAAAAGATGCGCCAGCGAATGCCGTTTAGTTTCAATAATTTTGTTATTTTTTAATGCCATATTTTTGATTTATTTTTAAACTTTAAGAAGTTCGGCTTTATCGCAAATAATGCTTGGCGAACCGTTGCGCCAGGAAATTCTCCCTTTGATTTTAACGCCATTTTCATCTTGAAGCAAATGTCCGAAAGATTCCAGCGCGTCCGGAAAAACCACTACTTCAATGGCGTCTTTTCCGTCAATTAAGTTTATAAACATCATTGGTTGGCCTTTCTTGGTCAGAATTTTCTTGGTTTTTTCAACCAAGCCGAGAGCTAAAACCGGCGTATTATTTTTCATCGTTTTAATCGCGGAAATGTTCATTTTATGTGTTTGAAAATGAGAAATGAATTTTTCAACGGGATGGCCGGAAACATAAAGTCCGAGCAATTCTTTTTCCCAGCGCAGTTTTTGTTCCAAAGAAGCGGGTTTGGCCGGTTTAATTTTTAAAGAAGGAAGGGAAGAAGAATCCGCGACCAGCGAAAAAAGCGAAGATTGATTGGCGGCGTTTTCGGCTTGCGATTCTTTATGATAACCTAAAATAATTTCTATATTTTCCAGCAGCTTGTTTCTTTCATCCAAACTGTCCAGCGCTCCCGATTTAATCAGCGCTTCAATTGATTTTCTGTTTAAATCTTTAGAGGGAATCCGTTCCAGCAAATTAATCAGCGATTTAAATAAGCCATTTTTATCGCGCTCCGCGATAATATCCGAAACAATATTATGGCCGACGTTTTTGACGGCGCCGAGGCCAAAACGGATATTTTCATCGGCAACGGTAAAAGTTCCACGCGATTCATTGATATCCGGCGGAAGCACTCCGATATTCATTGTTTTAGCGTCAGTCACCAAAAAAGAGATTCTTTCAATATCTTTGGCGTTAGCGTTTAAAAGGGAAGCCATAAATTCTTTAGAGTAGTGCGCTTTAAGATAAGCGGTCTGATAAGCGATAATGGCGTAGCTGGCCGCGTGCGAACGGTTAAGGCCGTATTTTGCGAACGGTTCAATCAGCTTCCAGATTTTTTGTCCCAATTCTTTTGAACCGATAGTTTTTCCAACCCCTGAAATAAATTTTTCCTTTTGTTCGTCAAGAAGTTTTTTGATTTTTTTACCGACCGCTTTTCTTAAAATGTCCGCTTCCGATAAGCTAAAACCGGCCAGATCGCGCGCGATTTGCATCAGTTGTTCCTGGTAAATCATTATGCCGTAAGTGTTGTTTAAAATCGGTTCCATCTTTGAATGAGGATAATTTATTTTTTCAAGGCCGTGTTTTCTGGCGATATAAGAAGGGATAAGTTCCATTGGGCCGGGACGGTAAAGCGACACCATGGCAATAATATCTTCCAGGTTGCCTGGTTTTAATTCCTTTAAATAGCGCCGGATTCCCGCGCTTTCCAATTGGAAGACGCCGATGGTTTTTGCTTCCGAAAAAAGTTTGAATGTTTTTTCATCGTTTAAAGGCAAATCGGCTATTTTAATTTCTTTTAAGTGAATTTTCTTGACCCGTTTTAAAGTTTCTTCAATAATGCTTAAATTCGCCAATCCTAAAAGATCCATTTTTAAAAGGCCTAAATCTTCAATGGAATTCATTCCGTATTGCGTCACCACGGTTTGTGTTTTTTGGCCGCCTTTGGAAGCGCTGGCGTATTGGAGAGGGAGGGAATCGGTCAGGGGTTCTTTGGTAATCACTATGCCGCAGGCATGCGTGGAAGCGTGGCGCGCCACCCCTTCCAATTTTTTGGCAAAATCAATCAGTTTTTTAGCGTCAGAATTATTTTGGTAAAATTCTTTAAATTCCGGCACTTCTTCCAGTGTTTTGCCCAGCGAATAGCCGAAAGGAACCATTTTAGCGATTTGATCGCAGAAAGAATAATCTAATCCCAGAGCGCGGCCGGTATCCCTGATTGCCGCGCGGCTGGCCATCGTCCCAAAAGTAATAATTTGAGCGACGTGATCCCGGCCATATTTTTCAGAAACATATTGAATTACTTCGTCGCGCCGCGTATCGGTAAAATCCAGATCAATATCAGGCGGGCTGATTCGTTCGGGATTCATAAATCTTTCAAAAAGCAGATTATATTTAATCGGATCAATATCCGTAATATTTAAAAGATAAGAAACCAGAGAACCGGCGGCCGATCCTCGTCCCGGCCCCACCACGATTTTTTGGTTTTTTGCCCAATTAACGAAATCCTGAACGATCAAAAAGTAAGAAGCAAAACCAGTTTTTTCAATAACAGACAATTCATATTTCAACCGTTCTTTTATTTCTTGAGAAATCGTTTGATAACGTTTCTTAAGGCCTGCTTGGCAAAGATATTCAAGATAAGATTCCGGAGAATATCCGTCCGGCACTTTAAAAAAAGGAAGCTGGATTTCGCCGAGTTTTAGTTCCACATTGCATTGCTCGGCGATTTTTAAGGCATTGTCAAACGCTTCCGGCGTTTCTTTAAAAAATTCTTTCATTTGTTCGGGAGAACGCATGGAAAAATCGTCGTCTTTCATCGTCAGGCGGTCTTCGTCATCCAGTTTGGAATTAGTTTGAACCGCTAAAAGCACGTCTTGCGCTTTAGCGTCTTCTGAAGTCAGGTAATGGATGTCTTGAGTCGCCACCAAAGGAGTGTTGGTTTTTTTAGCCAGTTCCTTAAGCGCTTTTTGGACGCGGTTGTGATTGGGGATATTGGGATGATGTTCTATTTCAATGAAAAAATTTTTCTCGCCAAAAATATTTTTATATTCGGAAACGAGTTCTTCGGCGCGATTTTTGTTTTCCGTTAAAAGCGCTTTGGGAATTTCCCCGGAAAGGCAGGCGGAAAGGCCGATCAGCCCCTGGCTGTGTTTTTTCAGAACTTCTTTATCTATTCTCGGTTTATAATAAAAGCCTTCCAGATGCGAAATGCCGATTAATTTAAGCAAATTTTTATATCCTTCGTTATTTTTAGCCAGCAGCACCAGATGATGGCGTTTGTCGTCTATGCCGGGATTTTTATCTTTAAGCGAATTAGGAGCGAGATAAGTTTCTACGCCTATAATCGGCTTTAAACCGGCGGCTTTGGCTTTTTTATAAAATTCCACGGCGCCGTACATATTGCCGTGGTCGGTTAAAGCTAAAGCAGGCATCTTAAGCCGTTTTGCTTCCGCGATAAGATCGTCTATTTTAGTTAGACCGTCTAAAAGGCTGTAATGGCTGTGAGTATGAAGATGGACAAATGACATTTTTACTTTTTTTATTTAATGTTCTAATTATAATATCATAAAATGCCTAAAAACAATTCAAAAATAAGAAAAATAAAATATATTATTGGCGTAGATGAAGCGGGAAGAGGCCCTTTAGCGGGGCCGGTTACCGTCGCGGCAGTGCGGCTGCCGCGGAATTTTCAATTTTTAATTTCTAATTTTCAAAAAAAATCAAAATTAAAACTAAAGGATTCAAAAAAACTTTTTCCTCAACAGCGGGAAGAGTGGTCTCAATATCTAAAAAACCATCCTAAAATTTTTCACGCCGTTGCCAATGTGTCGGCGGCCGTGATAAATAAAATCGGCATCCAAAAATCCGTGAAATTAGCGGTGGCCAGAGTATTGCGCCGATTAGGCGGCAGCCGGCAAGCAAACCCCGTTAGAAAGTCCGCGTCGCAATCATCAGAAAAAAGATATTATTCACTTCGTTTAAAAAAACAACTTTCTAACGAGGCAAAGATTTTATTGGACGGGTCTCTTTATGCGCCAAAACATTATTCGCAAAAAACCATTATCAGAGGTGATGAAACCGTGCCGGTTATTTCCGCCGCTTCAATTATCGCCAAAACAACGCGTGACAAAAAAATGCTTATTTTCCATAAAAAATTTCCTCAATACGGATTTGATCAGCATAAAGGATACGGCACCGCGGCGCATTACCGGACGCTTAAAAAACACGGCTTGTCGGAAATTCATCGTAAATTATATTGCCGGACATTTTTTCAGCCAAAAGTTTTAAAAAAATAACGCATTGCTTTTTTCACGCTATTATTTTAAAATAAAAACATGGTAATCCGAATGCGGAGCACAAGATCCCATACGCGAAACCGCCGATCTCATCATTTTTTAAAAAAAGCTGATTTTTCAAAATGCCCGAAATGCGGCCAAGAAATTCCGCCTCACCGCGCTTGTTTTAATTGCGGCGCCTACAAAGGACGCCAGGTTATTGACGTTTTAAAAAAGCTGAATAAAAAAGAAAAGAAAAAGAAAGAAAAAGCGTTAAAAGCGCAGGAAGAAACGGAAGCTAAAAATAAGCCGCTTAACGCGGAAGAATTATCAAAATAAACGCGAAACTCAACGGCGTTGAGTTTTTATTATGGCTCATCGACATCTTTCCCGTTCCATTGTTCTTCAAACTTTATTTGAATGGGATTTTAATGATCAGGACGATAAAAAAATTCCCGCTATTTTAGAACGCAACATAAAAGAATTTGCGCCCGGCTTTGAGGATAACGGATTTACCGCTGCTTTAATGGAAGGAATTTTAAAGAAAAGAAAACAATTGGATGATATTATTGAAAAAGCGGCGCCGGAATGGCCGATAGAGCAAGTGGCGCTGATAGACAGAAATGTTTTGCGAATCGGCCTTTTTGAACTTTTGTTCGGAAACCGCGAAGAAGCGCCGCCAAAAGTGGCGATTAACGAAGCGATTGAACTCGCTAAATCGTTCGGCGGCGATTCTTCCGGTAAATTCGTAAACGGCGTTTTAGGCACGGTTTATCGCGAAATCGGCGAGCCGGGAAAAGATGAAACCAACAAAAAGAAATCTGATTTTTTGCCGAAAGACGCGGATAATTTTCCGATAGAAAATTTAGCAGGCGCGGTTGTCTGCCGAAAAGACGGCGATAAAACGTTTTTCGCGCTGGTTCACGATTTTTTTGGCTATTGGACGCTTTCCAAAGGGCATTTGGAAAAAGATGAAAACGCGGAAACCGGCGCTTTAAGGGAAGTAAAAAAAGAATTAGGTTTAAAAGATTTGAAAATTAAAGCTGAACTCGGCCAAAATGAATATATCGCTTCGGATCCCGAAAAAGGGCCGATTAGAAAAAATGTGGCTTATTTTCTGGCTTTTACGCCTGAAATAGAACTTAAATTAAGCTCCGGCGGAGGGCTGGATGACGCTAAATGGTTTGAATATGAAGAAATCGCAGAACTTAAAATATACGGCGATATCAGAAAATTATTGGATAAAGCGAACGATATTTTAATCAAAACTTAAATTCTAAATTAAGTATTATAAATAATTTTCATTTTCGATATATCGAAAATGAAAATACAAATTTTAAACTAAATAAAAACATTATGGCTGATTTTTCAAAATTTGAAGAAAGCATCGGCTTTCATTTTTTTAATCAGGGTTTGTTAAAACAGGCTTTTACCCACCGTTCTTATTTAAATGAAAATCCTTCCTGGAAATTGGAAAACAATGAACGGCTGGAATTTCTCGGCGACGCGGTTTTGGAGCTTATCGTCACCCAATATCTTTATGAAAATTATCCCAAGGAACCGGAAGGGACGCTGACCAGCTATCGGGCCGCCTTGGTTAATTCGCAGACGCTTTTTCAAATGGCTAATAATTTGGAAATGAATGACTATCTTCTTCTTTCGCGCGGCGAAAAAAAAGACATCGGCAAGGCGCGGCAATTCATTTTAGCCAATACTTTTGAAGCGTTTATCGGCGCGCTTTATCTGGATCAGGGATATGAAGCGACGCGCCTTTTCATCAGTAATGTTCTTCTTCCTTACATTTCTGAAGTGATAAAAAACAAACTTTTTAAAGACGCTAAAAGTTTGTTTCAGGAAGAGGCGCAGGAACAGCTGGAAATCACTCCGTCTTACAAAGTTTTAAAAGAATGGGGGCCGGATCACGACAAACATTTCACGGTTGGAGCGTATTTAAACGAAGAATTAATCGCGGAAGGCGAGGGTTCGTCAAAACAAATCGCCCAGCAGAATGCCGCGGAAAACGCTCTTGCGGCAAAAAAATGGGGAAACCTCCACACTAATTAAGGATTGAAAATTTCTTTCTATGTATCTAAAACGGCTTGAATTAAACGGGTTTAAATCTTTCGCCAAACGGACTGTTTTAAAATTTCAAACGCCCATTACGGCGGTCGTCGGCCCCAACGGCTCCGGCAAATCAAACGTGGCCGAAGCCATTCAGTGGGTTTTAGGAGAACAATCCTTAAAAAGCCTTCGCGGGAAAAAAGGCGAAGATTTTATTTTTACCGGCTCTCCGACATCCTCGCGTTTAGGCCGGGCTTCCGCGGCTATAGTTTTTGATAATCGCGGCGAAAAATTCGGCGATATTAATTTTAAGGAAGTAATTATTGAACGGCGGGTTTATCGGGACGGCGTGAACGAATATTTTTTAAACGGTTCAAAAGTCCGGCTTAAAGATATTATTGAAATTTTAGCCAGAGTGGGGCTGGGAACTTCCCGCCATCATATTATCAGCCAGGGAGAAGCCGACAGGATTTTATACGCTTCAGCGGCGGAAAAAAGAGAAATGATTGAGGATGCTTTGGGAATCAGAATTTTTCAGTTAAAGCGAAAAGAAGCGGAGCGCAAGCTGGAGCAAACCGAAGAGAACACGAAGCAAGTTTCTTCTTTGCGCCGGGAAATTCAGCCGCATCTTAAATTTTTAGGCCTCCAGGCGGATAAAATTAAAAAAGCGGAAGAAATCCGCCAAGAACTTGAGAAAAAACTGCGGGATTATCTGCGGCGCGAAAATTCCTGCCTTTTGGCGCAAGCGGAAGAAATTAATCTTAAAAAAGAAATTCCTCAAAAAAATCTTTTTAAAAAAGAAAAAGAAATAAAGATTTTGAAAGAAAAAATAAAAAAAGAAGAAGCGTTTGGCGTGAACAGCCAGCAGGAAGAAAATAACAAACTTCTGAAAATTAAAAGTGAAATGGAGAAAGCGCGGGAAGAAATCCGCCGGCGGGAGCGGGAAATGGGACGGCTGGAAGGAATAATTGAATTTAAAAAAAATCAGAAAACGGAAAAAGAATCTTCGGCTATTCCAGCTGAAGAAATTAAAGATTTTTTTGAAAAACTTAAAAATAAATTAACCGAAACGTTATCTTCGGATAATCCGGGAAAAATCAAGGAATCCATTAAAGAAATATTGCGGATCATCGGCTCTTTTTTTGATAAATTTTCTTCCGCTAAGAAAGATTTTTCAGATTTAAAAGAATTGGAAGAAAAAATGGCAAAAATTGGAAAAGATCTTTTTTCTTTTAAAAAAGATGAAGAAGAACGGCAAAAATTATTCAATCAAACGTCTTCGGAAATTCAGGATTCGTTTAAAAATTTAAGAGAAATGGAACGGGAAATTTATCGGCTGGAATCGGAATCCTCCCGAATTAAAGACGATTGGCGCGGTTTTGATCTGGCGGAAGAAAAATTGCGATTAAGGCAAAGCGAATTTGAAAAAGAAAAAAAAGAAGCAGAAATCTTATTCGGTAAAATTGATCTTGAAAAAAATGCGGAGTTTGAAGAAGATTTCAGCGATGTTTTAAGGGAAAAACTGAAAAGAGAAATAGAGCGAATGAAAATAAGATCAGAAGAAGCCGGCGGGATGGATTTTTCGGTGCTTAAAGAATTTGAAGAAACAAAAAAACGCGATGAGTTTCTGGCTAAAGAACTTAAAGATTTGGAAGACAGCGGCCAAAATCTAAAAAAAATAATAAAAGATTTGGAAATTAAACTGGAAGAAGATTTTAAAATAGGCATTGAAAAAATCAATAAAGAATTTCAGAAGCATTTTGAAACAATGTTCGGCGGCGGCCGCGCCGGACTGAAATTAATCAAACTCCAACGATTGCGAAAAGAAGACGATTTGAAAATTAGTCCGGAAACAATCCCAAATGAAGACGCGGAAATGGGAGTGGAAATATCCATAGATTTACCCCGAAAGCGCGTCAAATCACTGGAAATGCTTTCCGGAGGAGAAAGAGCGCTTTCTTCTATCGCTCTCTTGTTCGCGCTTTCAGCGGTTAATCCGCCGCCATTTTTGGTGCTGGACGAAACCGATGCCGCTTTGGACGAAGCTAATTCCCGGCGTTACGCCGCGATGTTGAAAGAACTTTCCCAAAATACCCAATTGGTCGTCATAACGCACAATCGCGAAACAATGCGAAGCGCCGGAGTTTTATACGGCGTTACAATGGGAAGAGACAGTATTTCTTGTTTACTTTCCATTCAGTTGGAAAAAGCGGAAAAAATTTCGTTAGAAAGCTATTCTAACGCGGTAAAATAGTTATCCACAATAATTCATAATAATCCTAAGACTTACTTCTTGTTTAGCGATATAATAAAAGCTAATGAGAGATAATGAAAAAGAAGTTTTTCTAAACAATAAATTTTATATTCCGATTGTTCGGGCATCCGACCTGACCGGTTATCACAAAGATTATATCGGCCGCCTTTGCAGAGAAAGAAAAATTGACGGAATAAAAATCGGAAATAATTGGCTGGTTTCTAAAGAAGATATCCTTAATTTAGTTTCTAAAAACGGCTCTAAAAAGAAACTTATCAGCTATAGCGTTAATCAAGGTGAAAATATCGTCCGGCCGATTTCAAAAATTCCTGTCATTAATAATACTCGCGACGAATGGGATAAAGCGTTATTTAATAATTTATCGGTTGAGCGACCTTCTAAAAATTTATCCGCCGATAAAATTGGCAGAAAAAATATCGCTTCACCGACTTTTTTAAGCCATTATAATGTTTTTTTAATTTTTATTATTCTAATCGGGTTTTTTTTCTACAGGCATCCCGAATCAATTTACGCTAATTTCAAAGACTTTAAAAATTTTTCCAATCAAGTTTCCAATCAAGTTTCTCATTTATTTAACCAAACAGCCAAGAAAACCCAGCTCGCCGCGGTTTCTCTCCAAAACACTGCCCTTAATCTTCCCAGCCAAATCTCTTCTTTCTCTGTCTCTCTTAACAGCCAAGCCCGCTCTCTGAATCAAGCTTTGGCGGAACAAGCTTTTTCATTCCTTGATTCCGCCAAAATCAAGATTATCATTGAAGCCAAAAACATCAGGAATGCAGAAAAGAAAATCTCCGAATATGTTTCCAATCTCGGCTTCAAAGCCGGAGTTCAGCTTGCTTCCCAAGATCAAGAAACCGTCAAGGAAACTTTGACTAAACCTCTCCAAAAAGCCAAGCAATATGTTTCCAGTTTATTTGAAAGAAAATCCTTGTCCTCCGAAGTTTTCACGAAAGAAGTTTCTGAACCCTTTTTGCCTAAGGCGGACAAACAAGAACCGAAAACTGAAACTCCGCCTTTGCTTGTGGAAACCAAACCGGAAGAAAAGAAAACTTTCCCGGAAAGAATCATTGAAAGGATCATTCCTATCAAAGAAATCACCAAAGAAACCATTACTCTGGACGACAGCCGTTTTCAAAGCATTGAATCAAGAATCAACGATCTTTTTTCCAAAAGCGAGAACCAATCAAAACAAACCGCGGGAATCTCCGGCGCTCTTTCTCTGGCCCAGAGAATCAAGAACTTGAATGACGTCGCCATTACCAACAGCACGGTCTCCGGCCTTTCCGGTCTGACTGACTCGGATATTCCCAATGCCATCACCGCTTCAAACTATCTGCCTCTTACCGGAGGAACTTTGACCGGAGATTTAATCGGCATTAATCTCTCTTTTTCCCAATCTTCTTCCACCCGAATTTCAATCTTTGATCAGATTTGGATCGGCGGAACTTCCACCACTACTTTAAGAGGCGATGGCTGGGCTTCCATCATTCCTTACGCTTCCACCACGGCTTTGACGGTTTCGGGAACAGCCTCAACCAGTCTTCTTTATGTTTCAGGAACCGGAACTTCAACTATTGCCGGACTTCTCAGCCTGAGCAAAGTTCCTTCAATCGCCCACAGTTTTTCAACCTGGTCCCTGGGAATGGCAACCTCGTCTTTGCTCAACTCCTCCCTTCTTGTTAATCCGGCTTCAGCCGCGGCCGACACTGTTCTTTTCGGCATCGCAGTCAGCGACGCTTCCAAATTCATGGTTGACGCCGAAGGAGACATCTTTGCCAATTCTCTGACTTCAGTCGGAGGCCAGACTCTTTCTTCAACCACGGCTTCAACATTGCTGGTTGAAAACAATACTATTTTTGGAGACGCCATCGGCGATCTGGTTACATTCAATTCCGGCAGTCTGGTTTTCAACAATCGGGCGACTTCCACCATTCCCAATCTGACGGTCAACGCCTGGTCAATCGCCACCTCAACTTCAATTGTTCCGACTCTATGACCAAGCTAATAATCGGGTGGGAATCGGCACGACCACTCCCCGAGGATTGTTTGGCTTAAATGATCCAATTGGAATCGATCCTTTTGTCATCGGCTCTTCTACTCCCAAATTCATCATTAAAGATTCGGGATATGTCGGGATTGGAACGAGCACGCCATTCGGTTTATTTTCAATCAATCCCAACGGTCTTGGTTCGGGAATCCCTTCATTCGTGGTCGGCTCTTCAACCGCCACCAGTTTTTTCATTGATAATAGCGGAAGAGTGGGGATTGGAACTTCTACTCCAATGTATAAACTGACGGTGAACAGCTCAAACGCCGCTGAAAACCTTTTTCAGGTTGCCAGTTCAACTAACCAGGGAATCTTTGTTATTGATAATAACGGCAGGGTAGGAATCGGTACCACGAGTCCGAGTGAGAAATTCTCTGTTGCCGGAACTATTTATTCCGGCTCCGGAGGAATCAAGTTTCCGGACGGGACCACACAGACTGCAGCAGCCGGGTTTGCGATTTCAAATAAAACCTCTAATTATACAATTACGGCTGCAGAAGCTAACGGATTGACCTTATTTACCAATTATAACGCTTCCGGCCAAATAACTTTTACTTTGCCGGCCGCTACGGCTGGTTATAAAATAATGGTTGAAGTGGTAACAGCTCAAGCCATTGGCATCAACCGAGCGGGAACAGATACAATAACCATTGGCGCGGCTACGGGATTAACAGCGGCGACAAGCAGCGTAGTCGGCAGTAAATGGGAATTGTTTAGTGCTGTTAACGGAACATGGATTGCGAGTTTGAAGGGAGTGCAACCATCATTTTTGGCAAGAAAAACAAGTAATCAGGGGTTATCGAACGGGGCGGATGTTCAAGTTACTTTTGATACTGAAATTATTGATAATAATGGAAATTTTGCCTCTAATGTCTGGTCTCCAACAATACCCGGAACATACAAAATAGGTTACGCTCTTAATTTTGACGGGACTATAGCACAATTTAATTACGGAAAGTTATTTAAAAACGGCAGTTCTTTAGCCGAAGCGTTATCCATATATTATCCCACAGGAACTGGTTCAGTAGGTAATGTAAATAAAGAAATTATTCATTTAGTACAAACAGCAACTGATACCTTTGATGTATATTTTAATTGTAATACAAGTACAGGAAACATTTACGCCGCTTATAGCGGAGTTATATTTTATGCCGTAAGAATTTCTGATTAATTTTTTATAAAAATAAAGTAACTAGTATCGGAGCAAAATGACAGGATAGAAAAAATAAAAATAACTTTTTAAGAAGTGATTTTTTTGCGGGAGGTAATCAAGATTTCAGAAGTTTTTAGAGTTGAGTAAGAAAAAATTGACTTTCCAATTTTTTTTATTTATTGGCGATAAAATCTTCCGTAAATTTGGATAAGCTTTGATAGGCCGGTTCTGATTCTTGAATAAACTTTTTAATTTGAGTAAAACGGATATCAAGATATTCATGAGCGAGGATATTGCGCAGTTTCGCAAAAATGGCAAGATTTTCCGCTGTTTCAGATTTAAAGTTCTTAATCAATGAAAGTTCCCGCATTATTTCGCGATAAGTTTGCGGAATTTTCTTTTTTTCAGAAGCTAAAAGAATTTTAGCAATGTCAATTGACGAATTTATAATATTTTCAACCCATCTTTCCACATTTCTTTTTAGAACATTATCGGATTGATAGTTTAACTGTTCTAGATCGGTAAATTTTGGATAATCTTTTAATTCTGATTTTAAAAAATCAAGTATATTTATAAGCCTGTTTTTGTCAATTTCGGTAAGCGATAATGAACGTTGTTTTATTTCCCAAAAATTTTTAGTGAATTCCCTGAAATATTCGGCGGCTGAACTTATCATTAAAAAAAATCTTAAATAAAAAGAACGATCTTTTATCTCAAGAGGAATTCCTTCTTGAAGGATTGAATAAACCAAGGTTGAGGGAGCGCGGTTTAAAACAACAAAATCGGTTCGCCGGCCGGCTATTTTTTCAACATCTCCCCAAATTTTATCTTCGTCTTGATAAGAATTTTCACTTTCCCATTCAAGTCCAAGCATTTTTGTTTTCGGTTTGAAGTAAACCGCAATATCAAAATCTGATTCAGTTGTCTGCTGATTTTTAGCATAAGAACCAAAAATGAAAACCATCAAGATATCATCCCGTTTTTTAAAATATTCTTTAAGTTGCCGCGTTATTTTGTTTCCGGTCATTTTTTAATTATACCCCAAATAGAAATTATCCGCAAATTTAATAAATCGGAAGTTTTTAGAATTGAGGCGGCTTTGATTTTTTGGCGGATATCATCCGGCAGGGCAGGGAGAAGGACGGTTATTTTTTAAGTTAATATATGTTAACTATTTACTTGTTTGTTTGACTTTCTGAAATTTTTTCATTAAACTGATTTTATGTTAAAAATCAGACTTCAGCGCGCGGGCAAGAAAAATCAGCCTTATTTTAAAATCGTGGTGACCGAGTCTAAAAACGCTCCAAAAAGCGGCCGTTTTCTGGAAATAGTCGGCTCTTATGATATTCGCAAAAACAATGCCAAATTGAAAGAAGACAGAATAAAATACTGGCTTTCGCAGGGTGTTCAGCTGTCAGGCACGGCCCATAACTTATTTGTTGACGCTAAAATTATCAAAGGCCCGAAAATCAACGTTTCTCCTTCCGAAAAAAAGAAAGAAAAATCAAGAGAAAAACCGGAAGAAAAAGCTGAAAAAGAAAAAATAAAAGAGAAATCTGAAAAAAAAGTTGAAGAAAAACCGGAAGAAACAACAAAAGAAGAAAAAGCCGATAGTAAATAAATTTTTCCAAAAAACTCGCCGTTCCGCGAGTTTTTTGATATCATAGAATTATGGCGACAACTGCTTTAATAATTATCGGCGCGATTATTTTGACGGCAATCGGAATCGCTTTTTTTTATTTTTATTTCAAAAGCCGGCGGACGGACGACAACGCGCTTCTTTTGCTCCAAAATCAGCTAAATGAAATTACCAGAACTTTGGACGCCAAACTGGGCGAATCCACCAAGGCAATCCAGACACAGTTCGGAGTTTCCACTCGCATTATTCGGGATGTGACTGACCGGCTTGCCAAACTGGACGAAACCAACCGGCAGGTAGTGGGGTTTGCCGACCAGCTTCAATCGCTTCAGGATATTCTGAAAAATCCGAAACAGCGCGGCGTTTTGGGGGAATATTATCTGGAGACGGTCTTAAAAAATGTTATGCCGCCGGCTGGATATCAAATGCAGTATAAATTTGAAGATGGAGAAATAGTGGATGCCGTGATTTTTCTTGATAAAAATAAGTTTTTGCCGATTGATTCTAAATTTTCTCTGGAAAATTATAACCGGATACTTGAAACAAATAATAAGGAGGATCGAGAGCGTTTAGAAAAAGTTTTTAAACAAGATTTAAAAACAAGAATTGACGAGACTTCAAAATATATCAGGCCAAAAGAGGGCACGATGGATTTTGCTTTTATGTTTATTCCTTCCGAAGCCATTTATTACGATCTCCTGATAAATCAAGTTGGAGCGGTTAAAACTTCAACTCGCGATTTAATAGAATATGCTTTCAAAGATAAACACGTGATTATCGTTTCACCGACTTCTTTTATGGCTTATCTTCAGACCGTTCTTCAGGGGTTAAGGGCGTTAAAAATTGAAGAATCAGCCAAAGAAATCAGAAAAAGAGTGGAAGAATTGGGCCGGCATTTGGGAAATTACGAACAATTTATGGCGCGGCTGGGCGGTAATTTAAACACGACGGTTAACGCTTATAACGTTTCTTATAAAGAACTGGCTAAAATAGATAAAGATGTTTTAAGGATTACGGGTGAAAAAATCGGTATTGAGCCGCAAAAAGTGGACAAACCGTCGGAAATTGATTAAAATATAAACTTATGGCTATCTCAAAAAAAATTAATCCCGTTAGAAGTTTTACAGGAGAAAAAATATTATCCAAAAAGAAAGCCGAAGGCGCATTCGCTGATAAAAGTATGAATAATAATAATCTCGGCCGAACTTCTAACGGGATAAAAACCGCTAAAAAAACAGCTAATGCGCCAAATTCTTTTGCCGTGATAGAAACCGGCGGAAAGCAATACTTGGTGGAACCGGGAATGGAATTAAAAATAGAAAAAATCCCAAAACCGGCAAAAGGCCAAGAAATAAAATTTGATAAAATTCTTTTGGCCAGCGACGGCCAAAACGTGAAAATAGGCGCGCCTTATTTAAAAGAAGCGGCAGTCATGGCGGAAATAAAAAAAGAGGGACGCAACAGGAAAGTCCTGATTTTTCGTTATCATTCCAAAACCCGCTATCGCAAGAAAAAAGGGCATCGCCAGCCGTATAGCGAAATAAAAATTAAAGAAATTAACCCTGATTAAGGAAGTGTGAGGGTTATTTTCTGTTATTCAAGGCATTTTTAAGAGTATCGCGATCGGAAAATTCCAGATATGAACCGGTGGAAAGTCCGCGGCCCAGCCGGCTGATTTTGATTTTTTTCGTTTTTGTGAATTCTTCAAATATCTTTTCTAAATAAGAAGCGGTGGCGTCGCCTTCGCTGGTCGCGGAAGTGGCTAAAATTATTTCTTTCAAAGAAGGCGAATTTTTAATCAAACGATAAAGCGCTTGAAGGCGGATTTTATCAATTCCGCCGTTAAAAGGAGAAATTACTCCGCCTAAAACGTAAAACCGGCCGTCATAAATTCCCAGTTTTTCTATATTCTCAAGGTCAATATCTTTTTCCACTATTAAAATAGAAATCGGAGAACGATGAGCCAGGCAAGCCAGGCAGACATTCTTTTCTTTTGATTTATTTTTTTTAACATCAAAAACTCTGAAACATTCCGCGCATCTTTTTACTTCCGATTTTAAATTCAAAAGCGCGGCGGACATTTCTTTTAAAACTTCTTCTTTTTCATCCAAAAGCGAGTAAGCAAAACGCGCGGCTTGGCGCGGCCCGATGCCGGGAAGCTGTTCAAAAAGCGCCGCTAATTTTTTTAAGTAATCGCTCATTTAAAAATTTTCCCGATAATCAGCGGTATTTTCCAAATCATTAAAACTGGCGATGTTTTGATTAAAATAAAGCTGAATTTTTCCCAAGGGGCCGTTCCGATGCTTGGCTACGGTAATATCAGCCTGATTTTTTCTTTCACTGTCTTCTTTATAGCGATCTTCCCGATAAATAAACATCACGACATCGGCGTCCTGTTCAATGGAACCGGAATCGCGAAGATCGGCCAAACGGGGAATCGGAGGATGGCGCATTTCAACGGCCCGCGAAAGCTGGGCTAACGCTAAAACCGGCACGTTTAATTCGCGCGCCAAAGCTTTTAAAGAACGGGAAACTTCGGTAATGTGCTGGACCATATTGTCTATGACTCCGCGCTGGGGATGGATCATTTGAAGATAATCAATAATCAAAAGCCCGAGGCCGTGTTCAGCCTGAAGCCGCCTGGCCATCGCTCTCATCTGTAAAACGGTATTTGACCCTTCATCGTCAACGTAAATCGGCGCGCCGGAAAGTTTTCCCAGAGCGTGCTGGATATTGGTAAAATCGCCATTTTCTTCGGAAAGCCGGCCGGTGCGAAGTTTATGAAGGTCCACGCGCGCCTCGGCGGAAATAAAACGGTCGGTCAGTTGTTCAATGGACATTTCCAGACTGAAAAGGCCGACCGGCAGTTTTTCATTAATCGCCACGCTGCGGGCGATATCCAAAGCCAGCGCCGTTTTACCCACGGAAGGGCGCGCCGCTAAAATAATCAGATCGGATTTTTGCAATCCCGAAAGAATGCCGTCCAATTCTTTAAAACCGGTGCGAACGCCGCGCAGTTTTCCTTTATTTTTATGCAAATCTTCAATCCTTTCCCAAGCTTGCGCCAAAGCGGATTTCACGGAAAAAAAATTCTGCCGAAGAGACCGTTGAGAAATGCTAAAAATCTTTTTTTCCGCGCTGTCTAAAACAGTATCCACGTCTTCTTCTTCCTGATAACCAAGCTGGGAAATATGGGAAGAGGCTTCAATTAAATTTCGGAGAACGGATTTTTTTCTGACAATATCGGCATAATGTTCAATATTGGAAGCGGTCGGAACTGAGTTAACCAATTCGGCGAGATAAGAATTTCCCCCGATTTCTTCCAAATCATTTTTTTCTTTCAGGCGCGTGGAAACGGAAAGCAAATCTATCGGATTATTTCTTTTAAAAAGATCCATTATCGCTTCAAAAACTTTATGATGGGAAGGATAATAAAAATCTTCCGTCGTTAAAATATCCACGATCTTGATAATCGCTTTTTGGTCAAGCATTAAAGCGCCTAAAACGGACATTTCCGCTTCCAGATTTTGAGGCGGCATTTTAAGAGAAGATTGGGAAGATTTTTTTGCGGCCATATTATTGGATAATAACAAAATAAAAGAAAATTCTCAAACTCCCGCTAATAATGGCATTATATTTTTCTTATAAGGCGCGAGCCGGTTGGCGTGTCTTCCGTTAACCAGCCTAAAGAAGCCAATTCTTTCCGCAATTTATCCGCTTCCTTCCATTTTTTTTCTCGCCTGAATTTTTCCCGTTTTTCGGCTAAAGCCGCGATTTCAGCTGGGATTCCAATTTTTTTTATTTTATCAAAACCTAAACCTAAAATACGATCCGCCCAGAGAAAATCTCTTGAATTGAGAGAATTTATGTTTTTCCATAAAACAGCCAAAGCCCGCGGAGTATTCAAATCATCGTTAACAGCGTTAAAAAATGCTTCTCTGAATTTAGAATTTTGATTTTTAAGCAGTTTGAAAGAAAATTCAAATAAATTATTTAAACGTTGGCGGGCAATTTTGGCGGCTTTTAACGCTTCCAAACTGAAAAGCAGGGGAGAACGGTAATGCGCGGTTAAAGCCAGATAGCGGAAATCCAAAGGATGAAACCCTTTTTTCTTTATTTCCGCCAAATTTAAAAAATTACCTTTTGATTTTCCCATTCGCGCGCCTTTTAAAGTCAGAAAATTTCCATGCAGCCAATAATTCACGAATTTTTTTCCGGTCGCGGCTTCGGCTTGGGCGATTTCGTTGGTATGATGAACGGGGATATGGTCAATGCCGCCGCAATGAATGTCAAAACTTTCGCCGAGATATTCCATCGCCATCGCCGAACATTCAATATGCCAGCCGGGAAATCCTTTGCCCCAGGGGCTTTCCCAGCCAAGTTTTTCATTAAATTTCCACAACGCGAAATCGCGCGGATTTTTCTTTTCCGGATTAATGACGCGCGTCCGGCTTTTATTGTCCAGCCGCCGAAGCCGGGCTAATTTGCCGTAATCTTTAAATTTAACAACATTGAAATAAACACCGTCGTTTGTTGAATAAGCATAGTCGTTATTTTCCAGCCGTTTTATAAGATTTATCTGCGCTTTGACATGTTCAGAAGCGAAACACCAGATATCGGGCGGCAAAATGTTCAGTTCAGCGATGTCTTTTTTAAATTTTTCGGCGTAAAAATAAGCCAGCTCTTTCATCGCTTCCATTGTTAATGGCTTTTCTTCGCGACGGAGAGCTTTAGTCATTTTATCCTCTCCTTCATCGGCGTCGGAAGTAAGATGTCCGACATCGGTGATATTCATCACGTGTTTTATCCGGTAGCCGTTCAAAATAAGCGCGCGTTTCAAAACATCTTCAAAAATATAAGTGCGCAAATTGCCGAGATGGGCGTAATCGTAAACCGTGGGGCCGCAGGTATAAAGGCCGGCGAATTTTTTTTTAAGCGGCTTGAATTTTTCTTTTTTTCCGGCAAGAGTATTGTAGAATTTCATTTATTTATTATATAATGATTTTAATGGTTCAAACAACTTTTAATAAAATTTTTCTTAAAAATAAAAAAACGGTTTTAGGGGCGGTGTTTTTTTTATCAGGGGTTTTAATTTTTTTAAGCGGCGCTTATTTCGGCTATAATCAAAGGCCGGCGATGGAAAAAATATTATCGGTCGTAAATAAAGATTCTAAAATCAATTCCCAAGCCGCGGCTAAAATAAATTTTGAACCGTTTTGGAAAACTTGGAACGCGATTGAAGAAAAATATGTTTCAAACGACGGGCTTTCCGGACAAGAAATGGTCTGGGGCGCGATTGAAGGGATGACAAAATCGCTGAAAGATCCTTACACGGTTTTTTTTCCGCCGAAAGAAAAGGAAATGTTTGAAAGCCAGATTCGGGGGGATTTTGAAGGAGTGGGGATGGAAATAGGGATTAGAAACAACATTTTAACGGTTATTTCGCCTTTAAAAGGAACGCCGGCGCATCGGGCGGGAATAAAAACAGGAGATATGATTTTAAAAGTGGATGAAAAGCCGACGATGGATATGACCATTGATGAAGCGGTTCGCTTGATCCGAGGCCAGAAAGGCACGAAAGTAATTTTGATTATTCTTAGAAAAGGGGAAGAAAAAACTCGGGAAATAAGCGTTATCAGGGACCGCATAGAAATTCCGGCGATTGAAACAAACGGGATTTCGCGGGAAAACAGCGGAAAAAAATACGCGGCCGCGGAAAAAGAAATTTTTATCATCCGTCTTTTTAATTTCAACGAAAACGCGCTGGCCGCTTTCCGCGGCGCGTTGAGAGAAATGGCGCTTTCCGGAAAAAATAAACTGATTTTAGATCTTCGTTCCAATCCGGGCGGTTATCTGGAAGTGGCGGTAGACATCGCCAGCTGGTGGCTGCCAATGGGAAAGATAGTGGCTAAAGAAAAATTCAGCGACGGCCGGGAAACGCTTTATCGAAGCAAAGGATATGGCGCGCTCCGGGATATTCCCACGGTGATTCTTTTAAACGAAGGTTCGGCTTCGGCTTCGGAAATTTTGGCTGGCGCTTTAAACGAACACGGCAAAGCCACGCTGGTGGGAGAAAAAACTTTCGGCAAAGGTTCGGTTCAAGAAATCGTTCCTATTACTAAAGAGACATTTTTAAAAGTTACCATCGCGCGCTGGCTGACTCCAAATGGCCGTTCAATTTCTGAAAAAGGGCTGGAGCCGGATGTGACCGTGGCGATAACGGCTGAAGACGAAGCCGCGAACCGCGATCCGCAAATGGAAAAAGCAATTGAATTATTAACACAAACCCAAGGGTAACCCTTGGGAATGTTATAAAAATATGAAAGTCATTTTGCTTCAAGATATTCCTAAAATCGGCCGGAAAGGCGACATTAAAGAAATCAGCGATGGTTACGCGCGAAATTTTCTTTTGCCTAAAAATTTGGCGAATTTTGCGACGCCGGAAATCGTAAAAAACGCTCAAATCGCGAAATCAAAAGAAGAAATTAAACAGAAAAAACAAAAACAATCCGTCAAAACGGTTCTTGAAAAAATAAAAGGCCAAAAAATAATTATTGAAGAAAAAGCCGATAAAGGAGGCCGGCTTTTCGCCAGTATCAATAAAAATAGGATTAAAAAAGAATTAGCCGCTAAATTCGGACAAATTGAAGAAGAAGATTTTAAATTTGACGCGCCGATCAAACAAATAGGGGAATATAAAATATCCGTTGAAAAAGAAGGATTAAAAGCAGAATTTATTTTAATTATTAACTCTCTGAAAACTGATTAGCTTTTAACTGAACCGATAATAACATCAACTATTTTAGTTTTTCTTTTAGAACCGTCAAATTTAGTTTTTGAAATTTTACGAAACTTGATCACGCCGTCCGCCGACGCATGAATAGTGTGATCGCGGCTAAGACGCGTGTTCCGGCCGGCGAGAATGCGCGTTCCTCGCTGGCGCACAATAATAGAACCTCTGCGCGCTTTTTGTCCGTCGGAGAGTTTTATGCCTAGATATTTAGGCTGGGAATCTCTTAAATTTTTAGCCGAACCGCCCGATTTTTTATGAGCCATAAATTTATGTTATCAGAAACCGTTAATATAATCAAGATTAAATTAGAATCGCATAAAAACGATATTTTTACGGCCGGAATTATTATTTTAACGGCCGTTGCGGGTTTTGGTTTGGGAAGATTATCGGCGATTTATGGGCAAAAAAAATCAATTGAAATAGAATATCCTAAAGTTTCGGCGGATAAGGCCGCCGCTGTTGCCGATTTTTCCAATTTGAAAGTTCTTTTAAACGAAGAAAAAATGTATATCGCGAGCAAAAACAGCGATAAATATTATTTACCGTGGTGTTCCGGCGTTCAACGGATTAAAGAAGAAAATAAAATTTGGTTCGCAAGCAAAGAAGACGCGGAAAAAGCGGGTTATAAACCGTCCGCCAATTGCAAGGGAATTTAAAAATTCGCGATATTAACTATATATTAAGCGAGATTATCTTAATTATTGGCGGTGATTTTTTTACGGGAAACGATGAGGATTTCGGAAGTCTTTATTGTTGATGCGGCTTTGATTTTTTGGCGGATATCATCCGGCAGAGCAGGGAGAAGGGATTCAAGTTTTTTTTCGTCGGCTTTTAAGATTTCCGACCATTTGCCAAGCGGCTCCAAAATTTCCCGGATTTTTTCCAAATCGTATTTGACGCCGGTTTTGATTGTCTTGCTGACATAACCTTCGCCGCCAAAAAGGCGAAGCATATTTTTTTGGCGCATATAATCGGAAAGAACGGCCTGAATTTCTTTTATTCGGTTGGCATTTTTAAAAGCGTTTTCTTTAAGATTAAAATATTCTTTTAATGTTTCCTGAATTTTTGCCTCATCAGGTTCGATTTCTGTTTTTTTGTAAAGGTGCTTCCAAACCGGGCAAATCGGCTTATAGCCGCACCAATCGCAAAGAGGGCCGGGAGTGGGAGAAAAATCGTTGTTTTTGCTTCGTTTTTCTATTTCTTTAATAATACTCAAAACGGAATGTTTTGTTTTTTGGAGAGATTGTTCATCGCGAATCGTGGATATTTTTTCTCCGTGTTTCAGAAAATAAAGGCTTAATTTAATTTTCCTGTTTTCAAGATGCGGCCAGCGGCGGATAAGCCCCAGATGATAAATAGACATCTGAAGATTGCGGTCAAGCGTTTCCTGCGAAGGCATTCGGCGCGCCGTCTTATAATCAATAATTTCGTAGGTATCTTCGTTTAGTTTGTCAATTCTGTCTATAATACCGGTTAAAATATGATTTTCCAGCGGTGTTTCGAAGCGGGATTCCAGATCCACAACATTAAAATTCCAAGGCTGATTTTTGGCGTAAAATTTTTTAAGCAAATCCAAACCGTCATTATAATAAGTATCCTGTTCTTTTTCCGACCATTCAATTTTTTCTTTTTTTTGTTCTTGCCATTTTTCGCTGAAAAAATTAATAACTTCATTCAAAGCAGGGTAGAGAGGGTCTCTTTTAAACATAAATTTAAGGGCGTGATGAATAATCGCGCCAAAAATCGCTTCTTTACTTTTAGGAGCTTTAATTTTGTCTATTTGCTGGTATTTATATTTAAGCGGGCAAGTTTTATAAGTATCTAAAGCGGAATAAGAAGTGCGCATACTAATTGAGTTCTACGGAAAAATAATAGGGGAACGATAATAAACATACTTATTAAATGACGCACAATAATCATTTTACGACATTAGATATAATTTAATTGGGGGATTTTCCTTCCCTTATCTTATTCATTGCTCCCACAAATGGTTCCCAGATAAGTTCCACCCAAAGCTGCCAAGCGATTTTTATTGGACTGTGAAGATAATTATCCCAAAGCCAATTGCTGAAATTCCAAACAAAAGAAAAATTATCCTTGATTAATTTATTATTGATAATATCCAAAAGGCTGACTCCCATTAAACTGATAATCACTAAAAGCAGCAAAAATATAATTATTATTTGGATAAATCCGTTCTTCATTGTATTTTTATCATACCATATTTATAAAATTACAAATAATTCAACGGATCAAGATAAGCTTCAAGCGGCGCGATTGGAATGCGCGCTTCCGCGCATTTAGTAATCTTTTTAATATCCCCTAAACGTTTTATTTCCACTCCCTGGGTGGCGTAAACCGTAAAATGCAGATGCGGCCCCGTTGAATAGCCGGAATTTCCTGAATAGCCGATTAAATCTCCCGTGTTTATTTCCTGTCCCAATGATGCTTTTGTCAGCGAAAGATGGGCATAAAGCGAAGAAAGGCCGTTTGGATGTTCAATTAAAACCCATTTTCCGTAAGAATAACATTTAGGAATAGTATCCGTGTCCCCGACTCCTTTTACGATTCCGCCAAGAGCCGCGTAAATTTTTGTGCCAATCGCCGCTTTAAAATCAACGCCATTATGGCCCTGGCCGCCGTAAGCTCCGGTTTGGGCAAATTTCGTATTGCCGAAATATTGAGTAAGACAAAAAATATTTTTAAGCAAATCGCCGTAAGAGCGGCATTGCTTCATATATTCTTCGCTAAAAGGCCATTTCAAAATTCCGGCGCGCGCCGCTGGAATGCTTTCCGGATCAATAGTGATGCGAAGAGAAGATTCAAGTTCCATTAATTCTTTTTCAAACTGTTCTTTTTGGTTTCTTTTTTCTTCCAAAATTTTTTGAAATTCAGTTTCTTTATTTCTACTCACGGTTAAAATGTTTTTCTTTTCAAGCCGCGCCGTTTCTTCAATGGCTTTTCGATCGTTTAATTCATCCTTTAATTCCGCTAAACGGAGTTTTTCGCCCAGATATTCTTTCTTTTTTTCTTCCAAAAGATTCTTTATTTCACGGAGAGACGCGAGCTTATTGCCGATACTTGTTTCCAAATCTTCCATATATTTTAAGTTTCCGAAAAAATCCGACATTTTCTCATTTTTAAGGAAAATTTCCACTAATGATTCGGATTCTGTTTTATCCACTTCCCTTAAAGTTTCGGCTAAATTTTTTTTGTTATTTTCCATTTCCTCCTCTTTAGCGCTGATCTCCAGAAGAGTTTCCTCTATTTCCAGTTGAGTTTTATTCATCGCGGATTCAGCCCGTTTTATATCCGCTTTTGTTTTTGATAAAGAAAGATTAATTTTTGATATTTGAGTCTGAAGAGTGCGCGATTTTTCTTCAATCGTTGCGAGCTCGGATTCGTATTTTGCGATTTCTTCGTCTATTCTTTCAATTTCCCGGGAACGTTCGCCAATTTGCGTTTTAAGTTCGTCTATTTTTGACGCGAAAACATTATCAACATTATGATTGATAAAAAATAAAAAGCCAAACACCGACAAAATACTTATTGCCAATTTAATCCCGTTAGAAAGCTTGCTTTGCAAACACTCAAAAACAGATCTTATTCTTGTAGATTTAAAAAACAACTTTCTAACGGGATTAATTCTGGATTTTTTCGACAGCATTTTTAAGCCGTTTTAAAACTTCTTTTTTTCCAAGAACCGCCGCGATTTCAAAAGGCCCGGGAGAATATTTTTTTCCGCAAAGCGCAACCCGAAAAGGCCATAAAACTTCCCCTTTCCCTTCTTTTTCAGCGTAAGGCATTATGATTTTTTCCGCTTTTTCTTTAGAAAAAGCTAAAATCGGCATTTTCTCAAACAATTTCAAAATATAAGTTAAATGTCGCACAATATCTTCATAATTCTGCTTTTCTTTCCAACGTAAAATTTCTTTTGAATAAACCGGCTCTTTAAAAAAATAATCAATTTTTTCCGCCAATTCTGAAAATTTCACAATTCTTTCTTTTTCAAGTTTAACGATGGCGCGCCAGAATTTTTTGTTTTTAACGCAAATTTTTTGCCATTCTTCCGGCAAAAAATTTAAAGCGCGATCCGCCGCTTTCCCGATTGCCAGCGATTTAAAATAAATTTTATTCATCCAATTTAATTTTTCAAGGTTAAAAACCGCTCCCCCTTTCTGCACGCGGCTGAAAGAAAATTCTTTCAGAAGATATTCGCGGGAAAAAATTTCCCGGTCGTCTTTCGGATGCCAGCCCAAAAGAGCGATAAAATTAAACATCGTTTCCGGCAAATAGCCTTCTTTTTGGTATTCGTTTATTGAAATCGCGCCGTCTCTTTTGGAAAGTTTGGCCCGATCTTTGTTTAAAATAAGAGGCAAATGGGCGTATTGAGGCAAAGGAAAACCAAGAGCTCTTTGAATTAGAATTTGTTTAGGCGTGTTTGAAATATGGTCTTCTCCCCTGATAATATGCGAAATTTCCATTTCAAAATCGTCAACCACCACCGCAAAATTATAAAGAGGAGCGGATAAATTTTTGGCTAAAGAAAAATCTCCTAAAATTTCCGGAGAAAAAACGATTTCACCGCGGATAAGATCGTTAAATTTTATGTCTTCTTTGGCATTATTTTTAAAGCGAATTATGCCAAAATTGGATTTTGTTTGATTTTGATTTTGAGGAAAATTTTCCCTGAATTCGCAAAAATGCCGCGATATTTCATTTTTTTTCATCTGCGTAGCCCGCTCTTCGGCTAATTCTTCTTCACTGTGGCGGCACCAAAAAGCTTTACCGTCTTTTAAAAGACGGGTGAGATATTTTTTATAAATATCCAGCCGTTCGGATTGGCGGTATATTTTGCCGTCCCAGTCAATTTCAAGCCATTTCAAACCGTCAATAATGTCTTTTTCAAAACGCGGATCAGACCGTTCCAAATCCGTATCTTCAACGCGTAAAATAAATTTTCCTTTATTTTGGCGGGCAAACGCCCAGGAAAAAAGCGCGGTGCGAGCCGTACCGATATGCAAAAATCCGGTGGGTGATGGAGCGATGCGGGTTTTAATTATTTTATTGGGCATGTTTTAACGCCATATTCATCAATTCCCGGGCGATTTTTTCAGCCGCGTCAATTTTGGCAAAATTCCGGGCCGCTCTCTTCATTTCTTCCATTTTTTCTTCATTATGCAGAAATTTTTCTATTTCAGATAAAAAAATGTGCGGTTTTAAATTTTTCTCCTCAATAATCGCGGCAGCTCCTTTTTTTACGTAAATATAGGCATTTTTTCTCTGATGGTCGGCGGCAGAATTATCCAAAGGAATTAAAATGCTGGGCAGTCCCCAAGCGGCAATTTCAAAAATGGCGCCGGCGCCGGCCCGGGAAACTACCAAATCCGTTATTTTTGAGATATTGCCTAAATCGCTTTCAATTAAAAAAGGCACGGAATGATACCGTTTAGCGAAAGGATAATCTTTTAAAATAACCTGCGCTCTCTGGCTGGTTTCTTTATAATTTAATTTTCCGCATTGATGAACGACATTGTAATTTTCAACTAGAGAAGGAAGAATCGTTAAAACCGTATCGTTTATTTTTTGAGAACCCTGCGAACCGCCGAGAATTAAAACCGTTTTAATGTTTTTTTCCAGATCAAAAACGCGGCGCGCTTCATCCGCGTTTCCGCTAATCACCCTTTTTCTTATCGGATTTCCCAGAAGAGCGGTCTTTTCTTCGGGAAAATACGGCGCGCTCTCCTGAAAAGATATGGCAATTTTTTCGGCAAATTTACCCGCCCAGCGATTAACCAAGCCGGGAACCGCGTCTGATTCATGTAAAAGCACTGGAATTCTGAAAATTCTTGCCGCGACTAAAGCGGGAAAACTGGCGTATCCTCCTTTGGCGAAAACCGCGTCCGGCATATTTAAAAACATTTTTCCCAAAGTGCGCAAAATGCCGAAAAAAGTTTTAAAAATATCGCTGAAATTTTTAAAAGAAAAATAACGCCGCAATTTTCCGGCGGGAGATTTTTCAAAAATAATCTCTTCTTGTTTTAAAATACTTTCGTCGTAAGGGAAATCTGACATTAAAATCAAATCAAGGCGCGCAATCCGTTCTTTTTCCGCTAATTCGCGCAAAGCGCGGGCCACGGCCACAATAGGATAAAAATGTCCGCCCGTTCCCCCTCCGGCCATTAATATCTTCATAAATTATGATTAACTATATTTTGAAATATTCAAAATTACTCCCACCATCAAAAATGAAACAGCGAGCGATGAGCCTCCTTGGCTTATAAAAACCAAAGGCAGGCCGGTTAAAGGAAAAATTCCGACCAATCCTCCGATATGGATAAAACTTTGCAATATCACAAGTATAACAAAACCGGCGGCTAAAAGTCTACCAAAAACATCCGGCGCGTTTTTAGCGATAAAAAGTCCCCGCCAGAGAAAAAACAAAAATGCCGCGATTAAAAAAAATCCGCCTAAAAAACCGAATTCTTCCGCGATAACCGCAAAAATTGAATCTCCCGCCGCCTCCGGCAAATAATCAAATTTCTGGATACCCCGGCCCAGGCCTTTTCCAAAAACATTTCCCGAACCGATGGCAATCAAAGATTGACGGAGTTGCCAGCCCGCCCCTCTTAAATCGTCATCCGGCTTAATAAAAGTCATAAATCGAGAAAGGCGGTAAGGTTCGAATGCCACCAGTAAGGCGGCGGCGATTAAACCTAAAATAATTATCGCCGCTAAATGAGATTTTTTTGCGCCGCCGATGAAAAATAAAACTAAGGCCGTAAGCCCGATTATGCCAAAACTGCCCATATCCGGCTGGGAAAAAAGCAAAATGCCGATCAACCCTAAAAATACGAAAAAAGGCGCTAAACCAAATTCAAAAGAAGATAATTGCTCCTTTCGAGAAGCCATCCATGAAGATAAATAAACGATAAAGCCGAATTTTAAAAATTCCACCGGCTGAAGAAAAAAATATCCAAAATTAAGCCAGCGCCGGGCTCCCCCGTGGCTGAATCCAAGATACGGCACGTAAACCAAAAACATTAGTCCTAATCCCGTTAAAAAAACGATCAGCGCCAACCGACGCCAAAGTTTATAAGGCAAGCGCAAACCCAGAAAAAACAGAATACCGCCTAACCCTAAACCGAGAATAATTTGGCGCGAAAGATAATTATAAAAAGAAATTCCTTCTTTAGCGGCTTGGCCGAGAGAAGCCGAAGCTAAAGCCAAAAGGCCGAAAAGAACCAAAGCCGTAAAAATTATCGCAAACGGTTTGTCATAAGTTTTTAAAAACGGCATTTTAAAATTTTTTAAGAATTTTTCCGTTCAGCGCACCCGTAAAAACGCCATTTTCTATGATCGGGCGGCCGTTAACGATCACCCATTCCATTCCTTTCGCGAGCTGAAAAGGATTTTTATAAGTCGCTTGATCTTGGATGTTTTCCGGATTAAAAATCGTTACGTCGGCCATCGCTCCTTTTTCCAAAATTCCTCTATCTTTTAATCCTAAAACCAAAGCCGGAAAACCGCTCATTTTATAAACCGCGTCTTCCCAACCGAATAATTTTTTTTCTTTGACAAAATCAGCAAAAACTTTAGGGAAAGCGCCAAAAGAACGCGGATGAGGCAAATCTTTTTTTGAAGCATCCGCTAACGCGTAACCCGCGCCGTCCGAAGCAACCATCGCGTATTCTTGAATAATAAATTTTTCAATATCTTCTTTTTTTATTATTTCATTAAAAATACTCACGCGAAGTTCGTTGATATCCAAAAGATCAAGCATCACTTCTTCCGGCGCTTTGCCCGCGTCTTCGGCGATTTCCAAAAGCGTTTTTCCCGCAACGGCTAAAGCTCCGCGTGCCACGGAAGCGATAATAATCCGTTCAAAATGCAAAGTTAATTCTTTTAAAGAAAGAATTAAGGATTTTCTTTTTTCCTGATCGCGGATTTGTTCCAAAATCGCATCTTTACCTTCTTCCAAAACCCAAGCCGGTAAAAGCATGAAAAGATCGGAGCCCGTGCTGGTATAAGGAAAAACATCGGCGGTTATTTTTAATCCCTCTTCTCTCGCTTGGCTAATTAAATTTAAAACATCTTGAACGTGTTCTCCGCCGCGGCGGCCCACCGCTTTTAAATGGGAAATCTGGCAATTTGCTCCGCTTTCTCTGGCAAAACTGATGATTTCCGAAACAGATGGCAAGATATTCATTCCTTCATTCCTTAAATGATGTTTTGAAAAAGCATTATGTTCAGCCGCCACTTTTAAAAGTTCAATAACCTCTTCCGGAGAAGCTGATTTTTCATAAATTGCCCCTAAACTGGTGGAAAATCCAAAAGCGCCGGCTTTAATGGAACGATCCAAGAGAAGCCGCATCTGATTAATTTCCGCCGCGCTGACCGGACTGTTATCTTTGACTATGCCGTGGCGAAGCGTGCCGTGCCCGACTAAAGTGGCAAAATTCACTCCTAATTTCTGCTTTTCCATTTCTTCCAGAAATTCATCCATTGTTTGCCAGTTAATGTTTATTTCGGAAACATTTACCCATTTTTCCAATCCTTCTATATCCTTGCCGCTGATCAACGGCGCTAAAGAAATGCCGCAATTGCCGCCTAAAATCGTCGTCACCCCCTGATAAAGCATGCTTTCCTGTCCGGAACTTGAAAATATCCGCCAATGAGCGTCGGAATGATTAGTCAGATCAATGAAGCCGGGCGCCACGTATTTTCCGTTCGCGTCAATTTCCAATTCCGCTGAAGATTCGCCGGCTAAATCTCCGATAAATTTTATTTTATCGTTGTTAATGCCGACATCTTCCCGCCTTATCCGGCCGCGCTTTCCGTCAATCACCATTCCGTTTTTGATTAAAATATCATAATGAGCCATTTTTTAATTATACTTTAAAAATTGAGAATTTCATACTAATATAAAAAAGAACAGCCCTTGTCGTCTAGCTTGGTCCAGGACGCATGGTTCTCATCCATGAAACTCGGGTTCAAATCCCGACAAGGGCGCAAATTTTTGTAACAGGACTATTTGAATTTATAAAATATTTTGTCGCCAAATCTAAGATCTATGTAATCAAGCTTATTTTCAAAGCCGCCAATTTCCGTTAAAGCCAGAAATAAATTTTTTATCGCTGTTTCCTTGTTAATTTCAAAATCCAGCGTTATTTTCCAACTTCCCACATAAAATTCCTCCTGATCGTCTTTGAAAATTATTTTGGAAATATGTTTTCCGGCTTTTTCCAATTCATTTTCAAATTCGGATATTAAAGTAAAATTTTTTTGATTCAAAATGAAATCGCCGAGGGAAAATTGACCGGCCGATGGTCTCTCATCATATAATTTTAGCAAAAGATTTCCTTCAAATTCCGGAGCCGAAGCGAACAGCAATCCTTGATTATCGCTCAAATAACAGCCGTTTTTTTCGCCTTTTTGGCAATAAACAGCCCAAGTGGAACGTTCCAGAATATCTATTTTTAAAATATCCGGCCAGCGGCGGCTTACTTCTATTTCTTTTATCCTTAAAAATTTTGATTTTAATCCTGTTTTTATTTTTTCAATCGGCGCCAATAAAATATTATCGGCCGGCAAAAGGCCGGCAATTTTGGCGGATAAAATTTCCTTTGAGAATTCTTTTATTTCGTCTTGAGACAGCGTTTTTAACGCCGGAACATCAATATCTTTAATCCTGAATTTCGGAAGATAAAAAACATAAATCGCGCCGCTTAAAATTATTCCCGCGCCGAAAATAAAGAACAATAAACGCCGAATCGCGCGGCGGCGCCGCGTTTTACGGGAGTTTAATAAAATCTCTGCCGACATATTTTTGTAAAATTTCCGGAATTTTTATTGAACCGTCTTTTTGCTGATTATTTTCCAAAAGAGAAATCAAAATCCGCGGCGTGGCGACGGCGGTATTATTGAGCGAATGGGCAAAACGAATTTTTCCGTCCGCGCCGCGATATTTGATATTCAAACGCCTGGTTTGAAAATCATGAAAATACGAAGAAGAATGCGATTCGCGGTATTTTTTCTCCGACGGCACCCAAATTTCCAGATCATATTTTTTAACCTGGCCTTGGCCAAGATCGCCCCCGCAATTTAACACGACGCGATAAGGCAATCCTAACGCCTGAACCAATTCTTCGGAATTTTTTGTGATTGCTTCGTGCCATTTGACGGATTCCCGATGGTCGGCCCGGCAAAGCACGACTTGTTCCACTTTCATAAATTCGTGAAGCCGATAAATGCCGCGGGTATCTTTGCCATAACTGCCGGCTTCACGCCTAAAACAAGGGGAAAAAGCCGCAAATTTAATCGGCAAATCATCTTCTTTTAAAATTTCATCGCCGTAATAACCCATCATCGGCACTTCAGCGGTGCCGGCCAGATAAAGTTCATCTTGAGTTTTATAAATTTCTTCTTTGCCTTGAGGCAGCCAGCCGGTACCGATAAAATTTTTTTCCCTGACCAAAACGGGGGTAAAAACCGCCGTAAATCCTTTTTCTTCAAGCATTTTTAAAGCCAATTGCCACAAAGCCAGCGAAAGGAAAGCCCCTTCTCCTTTTAAAAAATAACCGCGAAATCCGGAAACTTTTGCCCCGCGTTCCAAGTCCAGCAAATTCAAATCCCGCATCAAGGCAAGATGGTCTTTTATCGGAAAATCAAATCGCGGCGTTTCCTCCCATTTCCTTATTTCTTTATTTTGCGCGTCGCTCTCCCCTTCCGGCACTTCCGGATCAGGAATGTTTGGAACCGCCAGCATCAAATCCCGCCATCTCTCGTCTAA
This sequence comes from Candidatus Niyogibacteria bacterium, assembly GCA_016186495.1. Lineage (GTDB taxonomy): Bacteria > Patescibacteriota > Minisyncoccia > JACROR01 > JACROR01 > JACPLO01. The sequence goes on along the minus strand of JACPLO010000012.1, from coordinate 7,889 downwards.
TTTTCTAAACTCATTTTCGCGCGCGGAAAGTTCATTTTTAAGCGCTCGTGAAATTTCTATTGCCGCTTGTTTTTCCGCTTCATTTTTTATCCGAACGATTCCTTCCGAAACTTTATTTTGTTTAGCCCGCAATTCTTCAATTTTTGCCAGCAGATTTTTTCTTTCCTCGTCTGTTTTCAAAAGTTCATTCACGTCAAAATCAACGCGTTTTTTTCTGGCCGCGGCTTTGATTAAATCCGGATTTTCACGAATAAATTTTATGTCCAACATTTTAATTCACAATTTTAATTTGCCTAATTTTATGATAATTTAAAATTACGGGCCCTTAGCTCATTTGGCAGAGCGCCGCATTTGCAATGCGGAGGTAAGGAGTTCGAATCTCCTAGGGTCCATCACTTTCTTATATGCGCCAACTGAATTAAATGATCCAACAATTTTGGAAATTCCAATCCTATTGAGCCAGCTGCTTTCGGAAAAAGAGACTCCGCGGTCAATCCCGGAAGAGTGTTTGTCTCCAGAATATAAACGCCGTCGCGGGCAACGATAAAATCAGAGCGTGAATAATGCCGGCAACCCAAAATTTGATGCGCTTTTCGCGCCATTTCCTGAATTTCTTGCTTTTGTTTTACGGAAAAACGGCCCGGACAAATTTCCTGCGCAGCGCCGCCGTATTTCGCGGCATAATCAAAAAATCGGCTGGTTTCTGGCGGTACAATTTCCACAGCCGGAAAAGCGTATAAATTTTCTCCCCGGAAATTTTCCAGGACCGCGCAAGTGGCTTCCCTTCCTTTGATATATTTTTCAACCAGCGCGGTTTCATCGCATTGAAAAGATTTTTTTAAAGAATTCGGCAATTCTTCGATATTCTTAGCGATTGAGATTCCGATTGAAGATCCGCGCGAAACCGGCTTTATTACCCAAGGCGGAGCCATTTTTCTGACCACGCTAAAAATGGCTTTATCTAAATTATCTTCCTGTTTAACCGCTTTTGCTTCCACTATTTTTAAACCGGCATTTTTAAAAGATTCTCGCGCCATTATTTTATTCATCGCCAAAAAAGAAGTCCAGCTCGCGGAACCGGTATAAGGGATGTTGTAAATTTCAAAAAGACGCTGAACTTTGCCGTCTTCTCCGAATTCTCCGTGTAAAGCGTTAAAAATAACGTCAATTGCCCTGAAAATCTTGTCCGGAGTGGCGATTATGCCGTTAACATGCCATTCTCCTTTTTTAGTCAAAAGAATATCCAATGGCCGATATTTATCCCGCGCTAAATGTTTCAAGACATTCTGTCCCGTGCGAAGAGAAATTTCATATTCCGAAGAAGGCCCTCCCCGTAAAACTCCGACAGTTATTTTGTTCACAATTTTATTTTACCGCAATCGGCAAAAAATAGAAAACAACGAATTAAATTAACGAATTAAATTTTGGAAAGCGCTTGTTTTAAATCGTCAATTAAATCCCGCGGATCTTCCCGACCGATGGAAAGCCGCAAAGTGCCTTGAGAAATGCCGGCTTTTTTCAGTTCATTTTCAGCCATCTGGCCGTGAGTGGTGGTGGCCGGATGGATGACCAATGATCTTGATTCGCCGATATTCGGAGCGTGCCAAAAAAGCTTAAGGCTTTCCAAAACTTTTTTGGCCGCGCTTCTTCCTCCTTTGACTTCAAAAGCCATAAGTCCGCCGAACCCTTTGGGCATAATTTTTTTGTTGGCCGCGGCGCGCGAACCTAAAGACGGGTATAAAACTTTGGCGACTTTCCGATGTTTTGAAAGAAATTTAGCGACGCTTTCCGCGTTTCGGCAATGTTCCTCCATTCTCCCGAAAAGCGATTCAATATGCGAACATAAAATTGCGGCGTTGTCCGGCGAAAGGCATGGGCCGGTATCGCGAAACCATTCCTGGCGCATACTATCAATCAAAAATTTTTTTCCCAAAATAACGCCGCCGATGACTTCGCCGTCGCCCATGTATTTTGACAAAGAATGAACGACAATGTCGGCTCCCTGTTTTATCGGATTCAAAAGCGCCGGAGTCGCCAAAGTGCTGTCCACCGCCAAAGGAATTTTATTCTTTTTAGCGAGAATCGCCAGAGATTTTATATTAAAAACATCAATAACGGGATTGGAGGGGGTTTCAACGTATAAAAATTTCGTATTCGGCTTAACCGCTTTTTCCCATTCTTTCTGATTAAAAGGGTTCTCAACAAAAGTTACCGGAATGCCGAGAGCCGGCAAACGGTCCCTGAATAAATGGAATACTCCGCCATAAAGCCGGTTGGAAGAAACAATGTGTCCGGCCGGACTGGCGAGATGCAAAGCCAAAAGCGTTATCGCCGACATGCCGGAAGAAGTCGCTAAAGCGGCTTCGGCTCCTTCCAGCGCCGCCAAACGTTTTTCCAACTTATCAACGGTCGGATTGTTTATTCTGGTATAAATAAAACCTTCTTCTTTTCCCTCAAAAAGCCGGCGGGCGCGCTCAAAAGATTTCATCGGAAAAGCCACGGAGCGGTGAAGCCCCGGCCGTATCTCAATGTCTTTTTCCGAACCGCCGCCGTGAATTTCAAGCGTTTTCGGCCTAAGACCGCGATTTAATTTTGGTTTTTTTCTTGGCATGGCAATTTTTATTTTAACTGGTTTTTTTGTTTTTATCAACTTAAAAAAACACGCCATACAATTAAGTATGGCGTTAATCAAAGATAATGTTCACACACATATTGCACTTTCAAATAATCTAAAAAATTAAAGAAAACGGATAAATTTATTATTCTTATCAACGAGAATATTTTTTGGTTTTATCGGCTGATCAGCCAGCTCAAATCCCATCACAATAATTTCTTCGCCTTTTTTAATAAGGCGCGAGGCGGCGCCATTCATGCGAATAATCCCGGATCCGCGCTGACCCGCAATCACGTAAGTTTCAAGGCGAACGCCGGAAGTATTGCTTGCCACCAACACTTTTTCCCCAAGCCAAAAACCGGCTTTCTCAACAAGCTCTTCGTCAATCGTAATGCTGCCGATATAATTCAAATCAGCTTCAGTCACTACGGCTTTATGAATTTTTGAACGCAAAATAAATCTCAATTTAATTATTTTAATCTCCTTTTTATTTTAATATTGCGTAAATAAAATAACAAGAAAAACAAGCATTTGCTTTTTCTTTGCCAAAAAGCGATAATAAATAATATGGAACATTCTGAAGAAAAATTTTCGGAATCAGAAAAAAGTTTTTCAAAAGAAAAACGCCGTCTGTGGCAGATAGAAATCGGAGAAAAAGGCGAAATCAGCGGCCTGCCCGAAGGAGTTTCTTTTGAAGACGTCATTATTTTTCTTGGCCCTGACAAGAAATGGTGGGCTGAAAATCCTTCACCGGAGATTTTAAAAGAAATCCGCCTTTGGCGCAGTGATTGGAAAGATCTGTAGGAAGATAAAGAAAAAACTGACGGAAATTTTTTTTTAGCGGCACCTTAAAAATTTAAACAAAACCAAAAAAGGAGGTTTTATGAAAAGAAATTTAATGGCTGTTTTTTTGGCAGTAATGATGTTTTTTGTTCTGAATTTTATTCCTCAATTTTCAGCAGCCGCAGAAACTCAAACTCAAAATCTTGATTTTGAGTTTGAATTTGCTTCAATAATCAGAAAAGCAAATAAAGCCGTAGTTGTAATTGAGGTTAAAAGAATCATTAATGATGTTATTCGCAATTTTACTCTCGGCAACGGCGTATTTGTAAGCGAAGACGGATATATCCTGACCAATTATCACGTGGTCAGAGATTTTAATGAGGATGATTTAGCTATTCATTATCTTCCGGCCTCAGAAGACCATCAGAGTCGCTACATCGGCGATCTGAACGCCATGCGTCAGCGCCTGCGGTCCGATGTTAAGATTGTCAATTATGATGAAGAGAAAGATTTAGCTTTGCTTAAAATAGACGGTCATGGATTTTCAACAATAAAATTTGGAGATAATCCCAAAGTAGGCGACCAATGTTTTGCCATCGGCAGCCCTTTAGGTTTGAATTGGACCGTTACTCAAGGGAGTATTTCCAAAGAATTTGCCATTATTAATTTTAAAGAAGAATATAGTTATTTTATTCAAACCGACACCGCGATTAATTCCGGCAATTCCGGCGGCCCTTTGCTTAATATGAAAGGAGAATTAATCGGATTAAACAGTATTTTAATTGCCCCGACAGGACACCCCATTAATGCTGGATTAAATATGGCGGTGCCGATAGGCGACATTCAAGTTCTCCTCCCCCGTCTTTTGGAAGAAAAAACTAAACTGGAAAGAAGTTATTTAGGCATCACATTTGTTTCTCCTTATCAGGAAATTCCGAAAAAGTTTAAAACTTATGTCGCGGAAGACAGAAATGGTATTTTTATAACTGATGTTGAAAAAGAAAGTCCGGCTGAATTGGCTGGCTTGCAAATCGGAGATATTATCCAGACTATTGATGGCAGGCAAATAATAGGCCCGATTGATTTCAGTCAGACTATAACTTTGCAGAAACCCGGTAAAATAATTCTGGCGGAAATTCAACGCCAGGGAAAAATAATAAAGTTGAGTATCATTTTGAAGAAAAAAACAGATGAATCTGCGGAGATAGATTTGAATATAATAGACACAATAAAAGAAGAAAAAGAATAATAATAAGAATAAAAAAATCGTCCCGTTTAATACGAGGCGATTTTTTTAGTAGAATTTTATTCTAAAATCATCACCTCTGTTTCTTTAACTCCAAAATTCTTTGCTAAATATCTTTCAGAAAACCAGATGTCTATTTTATTATTGTGTTTTTTAGCCATGCGGTCTTCAACAATAAAAATTTTATTGCCGAAAAGCGCCGGTATCTGAACTTTGGTGCCAAAAGCCAAAAAATTAGCCGCCACCACGCCATCGCGAACGCGGGTATTAGAAGCGGTTATAAACGGCGTATCATCAGTTTGATCAATTGTTGAAGAATAGCCGGTTAAAACGACTTTTATCGTTTTTGGAGGTAAAGATTTATTCGTTTCTTCAATTTTTTTATCAGAATCTCCGCTGAAATCTCCGCTTGCAGCTATAAGCAACTTTTGTTGATTTTTCATTTTGTTGGTTATAAAAATCGCTATATCGCTATAATCCCAAGCGGCGCTTGCTTCTTTTATAGAAGCATTAAGCGTTAAAACCAGTATAATCAATGATATTACGACTCTATTAAGCCAAAAATTATTAGACTTTAGTATTGTAATCATTTTTATAAACAAAAATCTCTACCTAAGCAGAGATTTTTGTTGTTTTTAAATAATACACTAATATAACAAATTTGTCAAGGATAAAAATTAGATTACTTGTCTATCATCATCTTCTTTGTCGTCGCCGCAGGCGGCGGCGGGGCGGCTGTTTCCGTTCAAAAATTCCTGCTAAAATAGGTCCGAGCGAGCTCATAAAGACGCACTAAAATCTAACTTTCGGAAAATTGACCAACTTTTTGGTGGAGTATTCTGAAAATAGTCCGAACGCATTTTGCAGCTTCGCCGCAATCTGACTTTATTACTTTTCTGGCTTCCCAGCCTCCTCTTGTAATGCCTTAAGTAATCTTTCGAGATTGGCCTTTGCGAGTTCCCGATCCTTGCCTACTTGCACTTCTTGTTCAACCCAGTACCACTCTTTTTGTCTTTTGGGACTGCAACCTTCAAAGTCGTACTGGTCCAAGTCTCCCAGAAGCTTTTTAATAGATCCTTCAAGTTCCTCGGCTTGCTCTTGTGTCAGCTCTTTTTCTTCTTCAAGATCAAAATCTTTTCTTCTCTGTCGCGTCATTTCCGCGGCTTCTTCAGGTGTCGTCACCTTACGTTCTTTTTCTTCCTTATTTTCCACCGGCTTCTCCTTTGATTGTTCGGGCGGCCCGCCCATTTGTTCTGGTGATTTCATAAAAAATACTAATAATAAATTAACATGAAAATTTTCTTTTACCGCACGACCGCCAGTTCCGTTGTGTGGGCAAAACCATACGATTTGGTCGCCGCCTGCGGCGGCGACTTGCGTTTTTCTAAGGTATGGGCGTAGAAGGGATCGAACCTTCGACCTCGTCATTATCAGTGACGCGCTCTACCACTGAGCTATACGCCCAAAAATTTTAATCTTTTATTAAAATAACAAAAAATCATCCCGTTGAAAAGCGGGATGATTTTTTGTTATGAATTATTTTTTTCCCAGAATTTTATACATTCCGCAACCGCAATCTTTACACTTTCCTTTGGCGGCTTTCATGCCGTTCTTCATCACCACTTCTTCCACATTAACCATTTCTTTGCCGCTTTTCTTGCATTTCATGCAATGTCCTTGAATTTTTTCCATAAAATACAGATAAAATTTTATTTATAAAACGACCTTGTCTGCCGATAGGCAGGCTTTATTAAACATTTATAAAAATTCTTTCTTTTGTTCCGCTAGCCTTAATTTAGAGCTCCAAGGCCAACACTCTAACCAGCGCCGCAAAGCGCTGATAAATCAACCTTCCTGATTCCGCGCTTATTGCTAAAAGCATTACGCGCGGAATGGATAAATCTCTTAAAAGAGAAACTCCACGACCAGCTTCCGCTAGCCGTGCCTTGTTACGACTTCGTCCTTGTCACCGAGCTTACCTTAAGTCCGCCAATGGCGAAATTTTGGGCACTCCCGGCTCCCTTGACGTGACGGGCGGTGAGTACAAGACTTGAGAACGTATTCACCGCGGCATGCTGATCCGCGATTACTAGCGATTCCAGCTTCATGAAGTCGAGTTGCAGACTTCAATCCGAATTGGGGCCGGCTTTTAGGGATTGGCTCCGCCTTGCGGCTTGGCAACCCGCTGTACCGGCCATTGTAACACGTGTGTAGCCCAGGGCATCAAAGGGCCATGCTGATTTGGCGTCATCCCCTCCTTCCTCCCCATGAAATGAGGCAGTCTTGCCTGACACTTATAACAGACAATGGGGGTTGCGTTCGTTGCCCCACTTAAGGGAACAGCTCACGCCACGAACTGACGACAACCATGCAGCACCTGTCCAGATGTCCTTGTGAGAAGTTCCGCGTTTCTGCGGAATTTCATCTGAATGTCAAGCCCTGGTGAGGTTTCTCGTGTACCGACGAATTAAACCACATGTTCCACCGCTTGTGCAAGTCCCCGTCTATTCCTTTGAGTTTTAAGCTTGCGCTCGTAATTCCCAGGCGGTCCGCTTAACGCGTTAGCTTCGCCTCTCGAAGGGTCGATACTTCGAATGGCTAGCGGACATCGTTTAGGGCGTGGATTACAAGGGTATCTACAATTTTGTTGCTGCAAAATTGTAATTTCTAATTTTCAATTTCTAATGAAATTACAATAATGCGGGTAAAACATTTCTGTTTACCTCTCTATGTCGCCACAGAGTTCGGACTATATCATAGATTAAATATTGACGGGCGGAAAAGTTTTTAATTCTCGCCGCCCATCTATTAACCTCCTGGCGTATAGTCTCTACGGGTTAGGAAATAATTTTTCTGATTTTTTTTATGAATTCGGAATCAATCGTTGCCTTTCTTTGTAAATGTTTTGGATATGCCGGAACAACAATTTCTACTCCAAATTCTAATTTAATTTCTCTCCAATTATATTCTTCTTCTTTTATTTCTTTATCATGCTCCTCTAATGCCTTTTTTAATTGTGAAATCTTTTTACCTTTGCCTTCAGCCATAATTATCTCCTCCTTCCCTCGGGATTGTCTCCATAAAATTTTCAGGAGAGTTTCCCCGATATAGCCAAGTTTTTTATCCTCGGAAATTAATCCGAGGGGACTAAGCTGTCTTGTAAACAGCATTTGTTAATCCTTTTCAATCCCCACGCTTTCGTGTTTCAGGGTCAGGTGTGCGCCAACTGACTGCCTTCGCCTTTGG
>JACPLO010000011.1 GCA_016186495.1 Candidatus Niyogibacteria bacterium | reverse complement strand
TCAGCCGCAATCCTTTGACCAGCGGTTATTATGAAAGCGGTTCAACCTTTGATCTCTGCCTTAAATCGCCCGTGCCCCGAGACACTTATCTTGTCCAGATCAAAGGCAGCAGTTCAAGCCTTGGAGACCGTTATGCCAATGTCAACGTCAATGTTATGAACACTGACCCCACTTGGAAAGAGATTTAAGGGAGGGGGGATTGAAGGGGAATACTTAAAGAAAATACTCTGATATTCTGGGTATTTCAAAAACCGCTGAAGGGGGTGGATATCCTATTTATTATTTGCCAAGAACTTAATTTTGTGCTATTTTTATAACAATGATTGCCGAAAATAAAAAAGAAATCTGGGAATTTATAAAATTAATCGTTGTTTCTCTCTTAATCATTATTCCCGTCAGATTTTATATTGCCCAGCCATTTATTGTCAGCGGCAATTCTATGGACCCGTCATTTTTGAACGGCGATTATCTTATTATTGACGAGCTTTCTTATCAATTTAAAAAACCGGAAAGAGGCGAAGTGATGGTTTTTCGCTATCCGATGGATCCTTCCAAATTTTTTATAAAAAGAATAATCGGCTTGCCAAAAGAAATTATAGAAATTAGAGGCGGCCATGTTTTTGTTTTCAACGCGGCGCACCCCGAAGGTTTGATTTTGGAAGAAGATTACGCGCGAGGTTTTACGGCGGCGCCGGATCTGAAGAATTTAAAAATAGAACTGGGAGAAAAAGAATATTATATGCTGGGAGACAATCGCGGTTTTAGTTCAGATTCCCGATATTGGGGAGCTTTACCCGAAGAAATGATTGTCGGACGGGCTTTAGCCAGACTTTGGCCGATCGCGAATTTAGGCTTATGGCCGGGAATATAGCAATTTTTTATGCCGCGCCCTAAAAAGATAAAATCAAAAAAAAAAGAAATACTGTCCGGTAAAGGAATGCGCGATATTTTGCACGAGGAAGCGCAGGGTTTGCAGGAGATTGAAGAAAAGGCGCGCGCCGTGGCGGAATATTACGGCTTTAAGCCGATTCAGACGCCTTGTTTGGAACAGACCGAGCTTTTTACCGCTTCTCTGGGGGAAGCGACGGAAATGGTGGAAAAACAAATGTACAGTTTCCACACGCGGGGAGGCGATTATCTGACTTTAAGGCCGGAAGGAACAGCGCCGATCATCCGTTCTTATCTTGAACACGGGATGAAAACCTGGCCGCAGCCGGTTATGCTTCATTATAATGGTTCTTTTTTCCGGCACGAATCTCCTCAAAAAGGGCGCTGGCGCGAATTCAGGCAATTCGGCTTGGAAATTTTAGGCGATGACAGCCCGGTGTCTGACGCCATTATTATCCGCGTTCTGACTTTAATTCTTGAAGAAATCGGCTTTAAAAACATTGTCGTCCATATCAATACGTTGGGCGATAAAGAATGCCGCGGCGCTTTTCGCCGGGAATTGGTCCAATACCTGCGCCGAAAAGTGAATTATCTTTGCGCGGATTGCAAAAAGCGGCTTAAAAAAAATCCTTTGCGCGTTTTAGACTGCAAAAATGAAGAATGCCGGGAGATTAAAGAAGGAGCGCCGCAAATGATTGAATACGCCTGCGATAATTGCCGCGCGCATTTTAAGAATGTTTTGGAATTTTTAGACGAATTGAAAATTCCTTATTTTTTAAATCATTTTCTGGTGCGCGGTTTGGATTATTATTCGCGGACGGTTTTTGAATTTATGCTGAACGATGAAAAATCGGTTCTTTCTCTGGGAGGAGGAGGGCGTTACGATTATTTAGCCGGCGCTTTAAGTTCAAAAAATATTCCGGCCGCCGGCGCGGCGCTGGGGACGGATCGGATAGCGGAACTGGCCAAAGAATCGGGAATTTTTTTCCTGAAAAGAAAAGAGCCGAAATTATTTTTGATTCAGCTTGGCGATTACGCCAAAAGAAAAAGCTTGTCGCTGGTGGAAGATTTCCGCCGGGCCAATATTCCTTTGGCAATGTCGTTTTCGCGCGACAGCATTTCCAGCCAGCTTAAAATTGCCGTTAAATCAGAGGCGGCTTTGGCGTTAATTATCGGCCAGAAAGAGGCCTACGATAAAACGGTCATTGTCCGCGACCTCCAGACAAGAATTCAGGAAACCGTTCCTTTGAATGATTTATTGGATTTTGTCAAAGCTAAATTAAAATCCCCGCACTAATAAGGCCATTGCTTTTATATTTTAAATTATTTAAAATACAGGCATTATGGAAGGATGCGTATTTTGCAATATCAGTTGCGGAGAGATTAAAACTGATTTTATTTTTCAAGACAAAGAGTTAATATCTTTTAATGACATTAATCCCAGCGCGCCGATCCATATTTTAATTGTTTCCCGGAAACATTTGATCTCGGTTAAAGATTTATCCGATAAGGATACGGATTTGATCGGAAAAATGGTCTTAAAAGCGCGGGATATTGCCCGGGAAAGAAATCTTGACGGTTATAAACTTGTTTTTAACGTCGGCCGGGCCGGCGGACAAATTGTCGATCATTTGCATCTGCACCTTCTAAGCGGAAAAGGCGCGCGAATTCCTTAAAAATAAATTTATGATTCACAATATAAAAATTACAAAAAAAAATAACGAATCATCCGCCAGTTTGCTCAGGCGTTTTACCAAAGCGGTGAAAAGTTCCGGTTTTTTGCTTAGCGTCCGCCAAGTCCAGAGAAAAGAACGCCTGAAATCAAATTATACCAAGAAAAAAGAAGCGCTTCGGCGCTTGACTTGGCAGAAACAAATGGAGCGAGAGAGGAAATTAGGAAAGATTGAATAATAAATATACGAGTGGCTGATACTTTAAAACAAAAATTAAATCAAGATTTGAAAGAGGCGCTGAAAAAAAAAGACGAAATGACGGTTTCGGTTTTACGCCTGGTTTTTTCGTCTATTATTAACAGGGAAATAGAATTAAGAAAAAAAGATATCGGCCTTTCGGATAGCGAAGTTTTGGAAACACTTTCTTCGGAAGTCAAGAAAAGGAGAGATTCAATTGCGGAATTTGAAAAAGGCGGCCGTTTTGATTTGGCGGAACAAGAGAAAAAAGAGTTGGAAATTTTAAAGGGTTATCTTCCTCCGGAAATGCCGGACGAAGAAATTATCCGGATTATCAGTGAAGGAATTAGAGAAACCGGCGCAAAAAGCGAAAAAGATTTCGGCAAATTAATGAAAGTGGTTATGCTGATTCTGAAGGGTAAAGCCGAAGGCGATCGGGTGACCAAAATAGCGCGGGAAATGCTAAAATCCAAAGCGTAAATGGTCAGTCTTGTTAATTTAACAAAACAAAAGACGCCGATTATTGCTTGGAAAAAAATCGCGGAAAAAATTTTAGGAAAGCAATTTGATTTGAGCGTCGTGCTGACGGGAGAAAAGAAAATCGCCGCGATCAAAAAAAAATATCTTCCCCGAAAGCAAGAATTACGCCGGCCTAACATTCTTTCTTTTTTAATGGAAGAGAACGTCGGAGAAATTTTTCTCTGCCCCGCTTATCTTAGGCGCGAAGCTCCCTTTTTTAAAAGAAATTTTAACCGGCATTTGAAAAAAATTTATCTGCATGGAATTCTTCATTTAAAAGGTTTTAGCCATCAGCAGGAAAAAGAAGCCGTAAAAATGGCCAAAGAAGAAAAAAAATGGGAAAAAATATTGTAATCGGCATTGATATCGGCACTTCATCGATTAAAACGATAGTGGTTGAAAAGGAGAAAGGAAAAACTCCCCGGGTGCTGGGAGTGGGAGAAGCCGCGTCTTTGGGCGTCAGAAAAGGTTCGGTGATTGATGTGGCGGAAGTATCGGAAGCGGCGGCCGCTTCCCGCCGGGAAGCGGAAAAATCTTCAGGGATAACGATAAAACACGCTTATATTTCTCTCGGCGGTTTAGGACTCTCTTCTCTTCGCCAAAAAGGAGTAGTGGCGGCGTCCCGGGCGGATAACGAAATCACCGAATACGATATTAAGCGGGTTGTTGAAGTTTGCCGTTCGCCGGTGGCTTTGCTTGCCAACAAATCCGTCATTGACGCGCATCCTTTATTTTTTACGGTTGACGGAGAATTAGTCAGTCAAAATCCTCTCGGTTTGGTCGGAACGCGCCTTGAAGCGGAAACGATGTTTACCGTCGGTTTGACGCCACATTTGAATAATTTAATAAAAAGCATGGAAGGAGCAAAAATCGCCATTGATGATGTGGTGGCTTCTCCTTTTGCGGCCAGTCTGGCGGTGTTGAGCAAGAAACACAAGGAAGCAGGCGTGGCTTTGCTTAATTTAGGCGCGATGACTGCCAGTTTGGCGGTCTTTGAAGAAAATTTACCTCTTTCTTTGGAGATTTTTTCCATTGGTTCTTCTCATATTACCAATGATATTGCCGTTGGTTTCCAATTATCAATGGAAGAGGCGGAAAAATTAAAGTGTAATTTTGCCACCGAGAAAGCGCGAAAAGCAAAATTAACGGATATTATTGACGCGCGCTTGTTTGATATTTTTGAATTAGTGGAAAAACATTTAAAGAAAATCGGCCGCAGCCGGCTGCTTCCGGCCGGAATCGTCATTACCGGCGGCGGAGCCAACCTGACGGACTTGGCGGAATTTTCGCGCCGTGAATTGCAATTGCCGGCGCAAATCGGCCTGCCCCAGAATATTCATTGCGATTACAGCCGATTTCAGGATCCTAAATGGAGCGTGGCCGCCGGACTTTGTCTTTACGGTTTTGAAGATGAAAAAGGATATGCCGCTTTTCCGGGAATTAAAGGGATAAAAGGAGCGGGAAACTTTTTATCCCGCTGGCTGAGGGCTTTTTTGCCATAAGTTATGGGTTTCTTGCTTGAATTTTTAGAAGTGCTATGATGAGCGTAAATTATAAAATTTTATGGGAAAAATAAATCCTCAAATAGAAACATTTGCCAGAATTAAAGTAATCGGCGTGGGCGGTTCCGGGCTTAACGCGGTGGATCATATGATTAATTCTAAAATAAAAGGAGTGGATTTTATCGGCATCAACACTGACGCGCAGGATCTTCATTATTCTTTGGCGGAGAAGAAAATTCATATCGGGAAAAATTTGACGCGCGGATTGGGTGCGGGAATGAATCCGGAAATCGGCCGGCAGGCTGCCGAAGACACCAAAGATGAAATTCAGAACGTGATTAAAGGAGCGGATATGATTTTTGTCACTTGCGGTTTTGGCGGCGGAACCGGCACGGGCGCGGCGCCGGTGGTGGCGCGTTTGGCTAAAGATCAAGGCATTTTAACCGTCGCGGTCGTGACCAAACCTTTTATTTTTGAAGGTTCTCAAAGAACGAATATCGCTGAAAACGGTTTGAAAAATTTAAAAGAATCGGTTGACGCGATGATTATCATTCCTAATGATCGTTTGTTGAACGTTGTCCAGCAAGATACTTCTTTTCTTTCCGCTTTTGCAATGTGCGACGATGTTTTAAAACAAGCCGTGGAAGGCATTGCTGATTTAATCACTATTCCCGGCATCATTAACGTTGATTTTGCCGACGTTAAAGCGATAATGGAAAATGCCGGATCAGCTTTGATGGGCGTTGGTTTTGCCCAAGGAGAAAAAAGAGCCGAAGTGGCGGCGCGGATTGCCATAAATTCTCCGCTTTTAGATATTTCAATGGATGGCGCCAAAGGAGTGCTCTTTGCCATTGCCGGCGGGTTGGATTTGACGATGATGGAAGTTCAGGAAGCGGCAAAAATTATCACTGGTTCGGCGGATAAAAACGCGAAAGTTATTTTTGGAGCCGTGAAGGACGACCGTTTGAAGAAAAATGAGATAAAAGTAACGGTTATCGCGGCGGGTTTTCCGCAAAACGAGGCAAAACGGCAGTCTCTTTTTCAACCGGAGATTAAAAATAACGGCAATGTTGGCGCCGGTTCTTTTGACAGCCGTAAAATAAGCGATAATGCCAAAAAAAACGAAGAGGAAAATGAAGAATGGAACGCGATTCCGGCATTTTTAAGAAGATCCAAGAAAATTTAGTTATTCACAGTCATTCACATTTTGCGCTGAAGTTTGAACAAGGTATAATCAAGGGCATGCCTCCGCAAAAAATATCTCTTTTAACTAAAGTCAGAAAACGAGACGGCCGTCTCGTTGATTTTGATTTGTCGCGCATCAGCAACGCGGTTTTTCGGGCAATGCAGTTAACCGGTGAAGGCGATCTAAAATATGACCCCCAAAGAGTGGCGGCGGACGTTAAAAAAGACTTGGAAAAACAATATGTCAAAGATCGCATTCCCGATATTGAAGATATTCAAGATGCGGTGGAAAAAAATTTGATTTTAATGGATTTTCCAAAAACCGCCAAAGCTTACATTCTTTATCGGTATAAACGAGCTGAAATTCGGAAGCAAAAAAAACGGGTGCCGCTTCGAATTAAAGAATTAACTCGCGCGAGCAAAAAATATTTTAGAAACGCGCTGGCGGAATTTATTTTTTACCGCAGTTATTCGCGCTGGCTGGAAAAAGAAAATCGCCGCGAAACCTGGATTGAAACCGTTGACCGTTATTTTTCTTTTATGAAAACAAATCTTGGCGATAAGCTTTCTTTGAAAGAATATCAGGAAATTCGCGAAGCGGTTCTTAATCAGGAAGTAATGCCGTCAATGCGGCTCTTATGGAGCGCCGGCGCGGCGGCGCGGGCGACCAACGTGGCCGCTTATAATTGTTCTTTTATCGCGCCGGCAAAATTAGAAGATTTTGCCGACATTATGTATGTTTTGATGTGCGGCGCTGGCGCGGGTTTTTCCGTGGAATCCCAGACTGCCCAAGCGCTTCCTCAAATAAAAAAACAAGCCGGCCGCCGGCTGAAAACTCATTTTATAGAAGACAGCAAAGAAGGATGGTGCGAGGCGCTGACTTTCGGTTTAAAAACCTGGTTTTCGGGAAAAGACGTTGATTTTGATTATTCCCGGCTTCGGCCGGAAGGCGCGCTTCTTAAAACCATGGGCGGAAAATCTTCCGGTCCCGGCCCTTTAAAAGAACTTCTTAATTTTATTCGCGATAAAATTTTAGCGCGGCAAGGCCGGCGGCTGTCTAACATTGATGTCCATGATTTGATTTGTAAAATTGGCGAAATCGTCGTTTCCGGCGGCGTGCGGCGCAGCGCTTTGATTTCTCTTTCAGATTTAGATGACAAGGAAATGCGCGATGCCAAAAAAGGGCAGTTTTATCTGAAAGAACCGCAGAGAAGTTTAGCCAATAATTCGGCGGTTTATAATAAAAAACCAACCGGCGCGCAATTCTTGGAAGAATGGCTGGCTTTAATGGAAAGCGGGAGCGGGGAGCGGGGAATTTTTAACCGCGGAGGATTGGAAAAACAGGTGCCGCCGCGCCGCTGGAAAGCTTTTAAAAAACACGCTTCAACCGCCGGGTCTAATCCTTGCGGTGAAATAATCCTTAAATCAAAACAATTCTGCAATCTTTCCGAAGTCGTGGCGCGGCGCGAAGACAATGAAAAATCGCTTTTGAAAAAAACGCGGCTAGCCGCCATTTTAGGCACTTACCAGTCAATGCTGACTGACTTTTCTTATCTTTCCAAAGAATGGAAAAAAAATTGCGAAGAAGAGCGTTTGCTCGGCATATCAATTACGGGCCAATGGGATTCTTCGGCCAGCCGCGATCCGAAAATTCTGCGGAAGATGAAAGAAATGGCCGTAAAAACAAATCAGGAGTATGCCAAAAAATTCGGCATTAATTTTTCCGCCGCCATTACTTGCGTGAAGCCTTCGGGTACGGTTTCTCAATTAGTTGACGCTTCCAGCGGAATGCATGCCCGCCATTCTCCTTATTATATCCGGCGGGTCAGGATTTCCGCGACCGATTCTTTGTTTCAGATGCTTAAAGACCAGAAAGTGCCTTATAAGCCGGAAGTCGGCCAATTTATGGAAAACGCCAATACTTATGTTATTGAATTTCCGGTTAAATCTCCCAAAGGCGCGATTTTCAGAAATGATTTGTCGGCGCTTGACCAGTTGGCGCATTGGAAAAAAGTTAAAGAAAATTACACCGAACATAATCCTTCGGTAACCGTTTCAGTCGGAGAAGAAGAATGGGTAAAGGTGGCCCATTGGCTCTATGAAAATTGGGAAATGATCGGCGGCTTGTCTTTCTTGCCGCGCGAAGAGCATGTTTATAAACTCGCGCCTTATGAAGAAATTACTAAAGAGCAATATGAAGAGCTGGCGGCTAAGTTTCCTAAAATGGATTTTTCTCAAATTGTGCTTTATGAACAGGATGACGCGACCGAAGGCGCGAAGGAGTTGGCTTGCGTGGCCGGCGTTTGCGAAATTTAAACCCGCGCTTAATTTTAATTAAGCGCGGGATTCTTTAAATCTTCTCATCTTTTTGTTTCCGGCTATAAATAAATGAACCGCATTGCCGGCAAGAATAAGATTTTATAATGATAGGTTTTATATCTTCCATACTTTCCGTCGCGATTATTCTTTTAGAATCCGAAAGATATAATTGAACAACCTTTTGGCAATAAGGGCAAAATTCCTGGCACATTATCTCCTCCTTTTTAAAGAAAAATTATTGTTTGATTTTTTACCTGTTTATGGTAATTTTATATATTAACAGTTTTTCCAGTTATTTGACAATAGGAAAATAAAAAAATCGGAGGCGATTAATATGAAATTATTTGGTATCCGGCGCCGCGTTATCGGCGGTTTGATTGCTATTTTTTTACTTTCAATTTTCGCGTTTTACGATTCAAATTTTTTGGAAAGCCTCGGCCAACGAAAAACATTTTCTAAAATTAACAGGATTGTTACGGTTAAATTAGTTCCCGACCGGTCATTTATCAGAAAAAGAAAGCAGGAAGAATGGTTGGGCGAGATTTCCCGGACATTAAAAGCGGCTTCCGAAATTTTTGAGCGTGAATTCGGCATTAGGATAATCAGCGGTGATTTTGAAGTATGGGAAGACTCGGCTAAAATCGCCGATATTAAAAAACTTCTTCGCGATGTTAAATACGATTCCTGCGACATCATCATTGGTTTTACAAAACGGAAGCTTGATTTTGATGACAAAGTGCCTTGCGGCATAGCCAGGGGAAACGCGATTATTCTGAAATCAGAAGATGATTTTAAAAAACAACGGATGATTTTAACTCATGAAATAGCCCATCTTTTTTTTGCCTTGGATTATAATGGCAAAGGATTAATGAACTTTAACATAGAAGAATCCGCTGAAGAAGAAATAGATATTTTTAATTGGCGGATTATTATCCGCAATAAATATCAGGATTTTCATAAATATGATTGGTTATTTTTTTTATAAACAGCCTTTTTTAGAAAGGCTGTTTAATTTGCTTTTTTGAATAATTTATGGTAAAGTAATCTTGGATGATGCGTCGGATGGCTGCCTGGCGCCGCGTTAGCGGCAGTCGGGAGGAAAGTCCGGACACCGTTTTCGTTTTAAAATAACGAAATCAGAGATAATGGGTAACGCCCACCACGTCCTGCCCTAATAATTTAGGGCTGGGCGGCGAGACAGTGCCACAGAAACTATACCGCCAATCGTCATCAATTTGAGTCAAAAAGCTTGAATTATTGAAAGAGGCAAGGGTGAAAAGAGCGAGGTAAGAGCTCACAGCATTATTTGGCGACAAATAATGGGGGAAAACACTTATCCGGTGCAAGGTCGCACTGTTTTGCGTTTTGCGCAAAGCAGGGAACCGCTTGATCTTGTTAGCAATAACAAGGCCAGATAGATAGCCATCGCGGTTTATGATGAATAAATCGGCACAGAATCCGGCTTACAGACGCATTAATCCGACAATCTCCGCCCCGCTCCGCCAGTTGGCGGATGCGGGGCGGAGTTGTTTTGAGATAAGTTCTAATCTTCCAGCAAGATTACCGGAATTTGGCGGCGTTTTTTTAAGTTAAAACGTTTGAGAAAATTTTCCAGTTCGGAAATAGTATAAACGCGGTAGTTATTGATCGGGTGGCGTTGCGCAGCAAACTTGCCAGATTTATCCCAATTTCTAAGCGTTAAAGGCGTTACCTCTAAAAATTTTGCCGCTTCTTTGATAGTCAGAAATCTTTTTTCCACTTTTTCATTATACAGTTATTTGAAAATAATGTTAGGATACGTTAGAATATTTATTATTCTTAAGTTTTTTATTATATGGAGTCTGAAGAAATATCCATTCCTTTAAAAAAAGAAGCGGCTGAAGATTATTCCGCGGATTTTAAAAAAGAAGCCGGGGAAAATATTTTTGATAAAACAGCCAGAACTATTTTTTATGTTCTGGGATTTTTATTGCCATTATGGATTCTGCCGATTACGGCTTCTCCTTTGGAATTAAATAAAGCATACCTGACTTATTTTCTGGTGATTTTTGCTCTTTTTTTCTGGCTGGCGGGGCGCATCAAAACAAGTTCTATAGATCTGCCTAAAAGTTTTTTCTTTTTTTCTCTCGTGTTGCTGGCGTTGGTTTGGGGATTGGCTGTTATTTTTTCGCAAAGCCCGCATTTTTCTTTCGGCGGAACAGGTTCTGAAGCCGGTACTTTTGTATCGGTTTTGACGGGAGTGATTGCCGCTTTTTTAGCGATGACGCTTTTTCAAAATGCCGCCCATGTTTTTAAATGGTTTTTGATTCTTTTTGTTTCCGCGGGTTTGGTTTTTATCGCTAAATTTTTCCAGATGTTTTTCAATTTTCCTTTCTGGAAAGAAATTTTTAACGTTTCAACTTTTAATTTAATAGGCAATTGGAACAATTTCGGAATTTTTTCCGGTTTGATTGTTTTTTTGTCTCTGGCTTTTTTGGAAATTATCAAGTCTAAATCAATAAAATTGTTTCCGATTATTATGCTTGTTTTGTCTTTTTTGGCTTTAGCGCTGGTAAATTTTATCGCTTTATGGTGGGTCTTATCGGTTTTTTTGATTATTTTTCTTTCTTATCTTTTTGTTTTAAAAAAGAGCGTCTGGATATTTTTCAGTTGGACTTCAATTGTTTTAATCATTGTCTTATTTTTTCTTTTGGCTCAGCCGCTGGCGGTAAAATTTATATCTTTTACGGGCGTTAATATTAATTTTTTGGAAGTGCGCCCTTCTTGGAGCGCGACTTGGACAGTCGTAAAAAGCGTTTTAAGCGAACATTTTTTAGTTGGTTCCGGCCCCAATACTTTTTTATACGATTGGCTGGCGTTTAAACCGGCCAGTTTGAACGATACTTTATTTTGGGATGCCCGTTTTTCCGAAGGAGCAGGCCTTTTGTTTTCTTTTTTGGCCGAGGCGGGAATTTTAGGTTTTTTAGTTTTTCTGCTTTTGTTCGGTTCTTTATTGCGGCGGGGCTTTCAGATTATTTCGCGGCCTGATTCTTCCGTGGCTTACCATCTTTTGATCGCCAGTTTTTTCAGCGCGGCTTATCTTTGGATAATGAATATTTTTTACACGCCCGGATTTTTGATTTTTATTTTCAGTTTTATTTTTTCCGGTTTATTTATCGGTTTGGCGATTGAACAGGGTTTTGTGAAAAAATATCATTTTCCTCTTTTTAAAAATAACGCCAGCGGTTTTATTTCCGTTATTTTGATGATTTCTTTTTTGCTTTTCGGCTTGGCCGGCGTTTTTTACTTCTCGCAGAAATATTTTGCCGCTTATTCTTTTAGGCAGGGTTTAGCTGTTTTTAACGCCAGCGGAGATTTGGCAAAAGCCGAAGCGATGATTTTGCGCGCGACGAAATTTGACGGCCGCGATTATTATTGGCGTTCTTTAGTTGAGATAAACCTGGAAAAACTTCAGCGGCTTTTATCCCGCCAGGATATTACCGGCGATGAAATGATGGCGCAATTTCAGAATATTTTGTCAGACGCCATTAAATACGGCCAGGAGGCGGCGCGGATTAATCCCGCTGATCCCCTTAATTGGGTTACGTTGGCCAAGGTTTACGAAGCAGTGACGCCTTTGGGAATTTCCGGAGCGGCGGAGGCGGCGAATAATTTTTATGAAGAAGCAAAGAAACGGGATCCTCAAAGTCCGGCGCACTTTTTGGCCCAAGCCAGACTGGCGGTTCAATCGGCAAATCTTGAAAAAGCGCGCGATCTTTTGAATAAAGCCATTGTTTTTAAAAGCGATTACACTCCCGCCAGATTTCTTTTAGCCCAAATCGCGGTTCAAGAAGGAAAAACCAATGAAGCGATTTTACGTCTGGAAGAAGCGCGTTTTCTGGCGCCCAACGATTTAGGCGTTCTTTTTCAACTTGGTTTGCTTTATTATCAAAAAGGAGATTTTGAACGGGCAAAAGCGGTTTTGGAAAGAGCGGTCGGCATTAATTCCGATTATTCCAACGCGCGATATTTCTTAGGTTTGGCTTATGATCGTTTGAATAAAAAAACGGAAGCTTTGGCGCAATTTGAGCGTGTTTTAAAATTAAACCCCGGCCATAGCGAAGTGATGAGAATTCTGGAAAATATTAAAAAAGGAAAATCGGCTTTGTCCGGCATTTCATCTGTTCCGGAAGAAAGAAAAGAACCGCCGGTGGATTAAATTATTACACAACAGATCTAATGATCGTTATTTTGTGGTTAAAAGATTATTTCAACTTTTCCATCGGGAATTTTCAGGCCTGCATCAGGCCGCTTTTCTTTTGGCCGGCGCCGGAATTTTAGCTGATATTTTGGCGCTTTTTCGCGATCGTCTTTTAGCTTCCACTTTTGGCGCGAGCCGCGCTTTAGATATTTATTTTATTTCTTTTCGGGTGCCGGATTTTTTATATACCGCCACTCTTTTAATCGCCGCCAATACCGCTCTTATTCCGATTCTTCTTAAAAAATTTTCGGAAGACCAAAAAAGAGCCCAGTATTTTATGGGCGGCATTTTCATGATTTTTTTCTTAATTACGGCTTTTTTAGTGTTCATTTCTTTCTGGTTGATGCCTTTTTTAATTATGATTGTCGCCCCGGGACTTGAAGGGGCGGATAAAGCTCAAGCAATTTTGCTCAGCCGTATTTTGCTTTTATCTCCCGTTCTTTTGGGCCTTTCCAATCTGGTTTCCAGCGTCATTCAGTCTTTTCGCCGTTTTTTTATTTACGCTTTAAGCCCGATTTTTTATAATTTCGGGATAATCGCGGGCATTTTATTTTTTTATCCTTTTCTGGGTTTAGCCGGCTTGGCGTGGGGGGCGGGGCTGGGAGCGCTGCTTCATTTATTAGTGCAAATTCCCAGTTTGGCGCGGCTTGGTTTCCGGTTTTATTTCAAATCAGCCGGTTTGGCGAATGATTTATGGGAAGTGATAAAACTTTCTTTGCCGCGCACTTTAGGCTTATCTTTGAATCAATTGGTTATTATGGTTATTACGGCTATTGCTTCCACTTTGGCGGCCGGCAGCGTTTCCGTGTTTAATTTCGCCAATAATCTTCAGTCAGTGCCTTTGAGTCTGATCGGAATTTCTTACAGCGTGGCGGCTTTTCCGACTTTAGCGCATTTTTTTGTTAAAAATAATCATCGGGAATTTTTTCTCAGTTTTTTAACCGCTTTTCGTCATATTATTTTTTGGTCAGTGCCCGCTACTGTTTTATTCATTGTTTTGCGCGCCCAAATCGTGCGAGTGATATTAGGGGCGGGAGTTTTCGGCTGGACCGATACCCGTTTAACCGCCGCGGCTCTGCTTCTTTTCAGTTTATCTATCCTTTCCCAGGGATTAGTGATGCTCTTAGTGCGGGTGTTTTACGCGGCGGACCGCACAATTTTTCCCGTCGCCGTAAATTTCATTTCTTCCGTTTTAATTATCGGCTTGTCTTTTTTTCTGGTTTGGTATTTAAAGATTTCCAGAATTTTTAGCGGATTTTTTTCTAAATTTTTAAGAGTGGAAGGATTAGAGGAAATAACGGTGCTTGCTTTGGCTTTAGCTTTTTCTTTAGGCAGTTTAATTAATGTTTTTTTATTGGGCGCGGGTTTTTATAAAATTTTCGGCCGTTCAATTTTTGCCGAATTTTCCGATTGGAAATCAATAAAAAAAAGATTATATAAATCTTTTTTGGAAATAGGGTTTGCCGGTTTGGTTTTGGGAGCGGTCAGTTATTTCAGTTTGCGGCTGTTTGATAATATTTTTAATCTAAAAACTTTTTTCGGAGTTTTTTTTCAAGGAGCTTTTGCCGGATTTTTCGGCTTTCTGGCCGGCGCCTTGGCGCTTTGGGTATTTGATAACGAAGAATTTTTGATCGTGGCCGAAATGTTTCATCAAAAATTCTGGAAAGTAAGCGTTATTTCCCAAGAGCCGGAGAAGTTGCCGTGATGTTGCCATGATTATGTCCAACATTCGCAACTTTTGCATTATTGCGCACATAGACCATGGGAAATCCACTTTGGCGGACCGGCTCTTGGAAATTACCAAGACCGTGGAAGAGAGAAAAATGCGCGAGCAGTATTTGGATCAGATGGAACTTGAGCGCGAACGCGGCATTACCATTAAATTACAGCCGGTCAGGATGTTGTATAAAATCCGAAATCTTGAAAGAGAACAAGTTTTCCGCGAGGCAGGCCCGAAATCCGAACAAGAATTTATTCTGAATTTGATTGATACGCCCGGCCATATAGATTTCTCTTACGAAGTTTCCCGTTCTTTGGCGGCGGTGGAAGGGGCGATTCTTTTGGTGGATGCCAGTCAGGGAGTGGAGGCTCAGACCATCACTAATATTGAAATGGCGCGCGCGCTGGGATTGGTTATTATTCCGGTTTTAAACAAAATTGATCTGCCGCACGCGCGCGTTGAGGAAACCAGCCGGGAATTGATTGATTTTTTAAACGTTAAGCCGGAAGAAATTTTAAAAATTTCCGCTAAGACCGGGGAAGGAGTGGAAAATCTTTTAGAGGAAATTATCCGGCGTGTTCCGCCGCCCAAGGTTTCGTCCGGGCGCGATCCCCGGGCGATGATTTTTGATTTTGAATATTCTTCCCATCAGGGCGTGATCGCTTATCTTCGCGTTTTTGACGGGATTTTAAAAAAAAACGATGAATTAAGACTTCATTTTGCGGATCAGAAAATTATCGCCGCGGAAGTGGGAATTTTTAAGCCGTTTTTAAAGCCGGTTGAACAATTAAGCGCCGGCGAAATCGGTTATTTGGCGACCAATATCAAGCGGCCGGAAATAGTCAGAGTGGGCGATACGGTGGTTTCTTTTCGCAATCCTTTGCTGGCTCTGGCCGGTTACCGAGAACCCCAGCCGGTGGTTTTTTCCAGTATTTTTCCTTCCCAGGGGGAAAAATTTGAGGAATTAAAAAACGCTCTTTATAAATTACGCCTGACTGACAGCGCTTTTTCCTTTGAACAGGAGGCGGACGCGGTTTTAGGCCGGGGATTTCGCTGCGGTTTTTTAGGAATGCTCCATATGGAAATTATTATCGAAAGAATTCGGCGGGAATTTAAGATAGATTTAATCACCGCCACGCCCAGCGTGCTTTACGAAGTTTTTGGCAAAGACGGAAAAAGCCGGCTGATTTTTTCTTCCAGCCAGTTTCCCGATGATTCTGAAATAATAAAAATTAAAGAACCCTGGCTGGATTTTGAAATTTTAAGTCCGCAGCAGTACTTGAATAAAATTATTTCTTTTTTGCGGGAATACGGCGTTGAAATAAAAAGTACCGATCTCTTCGGCGAAAGACGCTTGATTATAAAAGGAAAAATGCCCTTGCGTGAATTGATGCGGGGATTTTTTGATAATTTAAAAAGTATCAGTCAGGGATACGCTTCTTTTAATTATATATTATCCGGCCAGCGCGAAGCCCAAGTGTCCCGTTTGGATGTTTTAGTGGCGGAAGAAAGAGTGCCGGCTTTTTCGCGCGTCGTCGCCAAAGACCGTTTGGAATATGAGGGAAGGCGGCTGGTGGAAAAGCTTTATGAAATTCTTCCGCGCGCGCTTTTCACCGTTAAAATTCAGGCATTGGCCAAAGGAAGAATTATCGCTTCCCGCGCTTTGCCGGCCCTTAAAAAAGATGTCACCGGATATTTATACGGCGGCGACCGGACCAGAAAAATGAAGCTTTGGCAAAAACAAAAGAAAGGCAAACAAAAATTAAAGGAAAGGGGAAGAATTAATATTCCTCATGAAGTTTTCGTTAAGATGATTAAAAATTAAATTCTTGATTAAAAAAACGGAATGACGGTAAAGGCAACCATTCCTAAAATTGCTATAATACTGATAATGATCCAGATGATTTGATTTCTTCTTTTTTGCTTATTGGTAGGCATTAAAAAATTTTATCATTTTATGAGAGAATTTCAAACAAAGCGGCGCTGGCGCAGAATGCTTTTTTCTTGGCCGGTGGCCATTACGCTGATTTTGGCGGTGGTTTGGCTTTTGAGCCTGATCGCGAGAGAATATTTAGCCGTTAAGATAGTTAAAAAAGAAGAAGCGCGGCTGGAAGAAAAATTAACTTTGCTTGAAGAAAAAAATAAAACAATGGAAGGACTTTTAAAGAATATAAATTCAGCCAGCGGGCTTGAAAAAATCATTCGCGAGCGGTTTAATGTCAAAAAGCCGGGCGAAGAAGTTTTGGTGGTTTTAAATAAAGAAGAGAAAAAAGCAGACGGAGAATCGGCAAAACAAGGATTTTTCGTTTCTTTTTGGCTGGCGGTTAAGAATCTATTAAATTATTAGCGAGTATAGTATAGTGGCAGTACATCTGCTTCCCAAGCAGGGGGCGGGGGTTCGATTCCCCCTACTCGCATTTTATTTTCGTAAAAAAAGTAATGCCGATGTAGCTCAGTGGTAGAGCAACGCTTTCGTAAAGCGTGGGTCGTCGGTTCAATCCCGACCATCGGCTTTTTAAAAAAATAAAATGCGGCATAATTTTTGTTATGCCGCTTTAAATAAACAACAGTCTTTCTTTTTTAGATATTTTTTTAATTACTCTTTTCATAAAAAGAAAGAGCAGAAATAAAAGGAGGAGTTGGATTTTCAAATTGAAACCCAGAAATCCGCTCCCAAAACTTATCTGTATATTTTACCCCCAAGAACAAGCAATGTTCAGGGCTTATTCCTTGAGCTTTTCCCAAAAGAATATATTTTTCTAAATTTTTGTCTAACTCGCAGATTCTTTTTTTGCGCTTGCTTTCGTGAAAAATAACTTTAAAATACCTTTTCCCTTTTTTAGTCTTCTTAAAACTAACCGAAATATCCGCACCAACAATTTCAACAAATTCTTTCGGGTTAATTTTACGTTGCGCTTTGCCGGTGTCAATAATTTTAACTATTTAACTCACCCCCTTTCTTTTAAAAAACTACTGATTAAGAACTGTTGAAATAATAACAATTAAGTTGAAAAAGTCAAATGAAGCACGCGTTCAATTGTTAAATACTCTTTATTTTATACCATTTAATATGCTCGTAAACGCTTGACCAGATAAACCCGAAACTGAACGCGAATATATATTCTTCCAATGGAATGCCAAAAATAAGGATTCCTGAAATAGCTGATAAATTCCAAACTTGCTGAACATATCCAGGATAAATTGCAATTAATGTTAGAAAGTAAAAGAAATATAGAGCAGTGAACAGAAATGCGCTAACTATCATCTTGTTTTTCAAGTCCGGCCGGCAGTACCAGGCAAAAATTCCTCCAATCATCAATGCTATCGAAGTTGAATAAATCGGATTAATATCTGTTAAGAAATATAGCAAAAAGAAAAATATGGGCGCAGAAAGAATTGCCCATGCATGATATCGGTGTCGCCCCCTTGCCATTTCATATGACGGCATTGATTGATGTTTAGTGGGGAAAATACGTTCATATACCACAGCAGCAATTCCCGCTACGCCAAACATAAAAATAAAACTCTCAATATCAAATCCTGTGCGATGAGCTAAATCAAATAGAGATGGTGGACTCCAATATGAAGGTACAAAAAGAGGTTCAGTCAAACCGAATACAGACGACCAAAAACTGACTAATAACATTTCGCGGCGACTTTCTTTTTGTTTCAGAAAAAAATAAATCGCCGTCCAGATTCCTAAAAGGATTAAACTCCAGACAAACCATGCATATTGCAATTCATGCGTTTGCATCGGTTACTGTTTAATACTGTAGTTATGCATCCACGAAATGTACGCACCGCTTAATCCAGACCAAAAAGCCACCGTAACCGCGCCGATAAACCAGCTACCGAAGTTCATACCGGTAAATCCGGGAAAAAGTTGAAATATAGCCAAATGCAATTCAGCCGGCTTGCCGGTAAGAAATAAACCATATGCCATGCAGAGCGTATAAACAATTTCTCCACCCAGTATACAAAGTAAGCTGTATCTTTTAATTGAAAGCATCAGTTAAAAATTTTTCATTTTTAATACCGAGTTATTGTTAGTCGACGCTAACAAGTTTATTATAACATAAAATCTTTTGCACATTACTTTTGTCCAAACGAAGACGCGGCGGAATTCTTCTCACACCATATTTATTACTGGAGTGCCTTTACGATTTCACTCGAACTTATTTCATCAAAAATTCGTGATGAACGAAAGCTCCGCCACCGCCTCGCTCCGCTCGGCAACACCAAAGAAAAATATCCTTTCTTTTTTGTTGAACTTGCGTTTTTCTATAAATCGTGTATTATAGGGGCAGATTTTCCGATTACCATTGTGGCAATCGGAAAAAGCTCTTAAATAATTGAAAAGGGAGGAAGCATATGAAAACCTTCGGAAAATCGGTCTTGGCCGTAGTGTTACTGGTTGTCGCGATTGCAATGACAACTTACGCGCAGCAGTACCCGAAAGCGACCGGCTACGTGAACGACTTCGCCAATTTGCTCACTCGTGAGCAAGGGGCGTCGTTAAACGACGAGCTGGCCGCGTTTGAGAAGAAAACCACGATTGAAATCGCCGTTGTCACAGTACCCTGGCTTAACAACCAAAGTATCGAAGATTACACGCAAGGTCTTGCGAAAGAATGGGGTGTTGGAAAGCGGGACCAGAATAATGGCGTAGTTTTTCTCATCGCTCCCAAAGAACGCAAGATGCGAATTGAAACCGCATCGGGCGCTCGCTTGATTCTGGCCGACAGCCGTGCCGACCAGATTCGTGACGACGCTGTCATTTCTCGTTTCAAAGCCGGCAACATGGCACAAGGAATCATCGACGGAACGCATGCAATTATGCGAGCTCTCGATGCAAACGCTGCGCCTGCAATCAGCGAAAACGAGGCGACTTCAACTTCGCAATTAGCTTCACGAGAATGGACACCCGCTGGTAAGAAAGTTTTCATATATGTTATTAGTAGCATCGTTGGTGTAGTGTTGTTGTTGTTTTTCATCGTGCCTCCAATCCGACGTTCAAAAGCTTGCAAGTACGTGCTGGAAAGCAAGGAAGTGGTTGCCATTAAGTTCGCGGAAGCGGACAAAACGGCAAGAAGTTCTGACGTGAAAGAGGAAACGCGCGAGAAGCTCGCGAAGCTGAAGGACAAGTTTTCTTCAATCGATCGGCTGACCGCAACAAGTGAAGGTGCCAACTGGCTCGAGCTTCGCGAGAAGCTCAATTCGATGGATTACCAGCTCAGTCAGATCGTTTTCGACATAAAGTGCGAGATCGCTTTCGCCGAGGAAGCGCGGAGAGAAGGTCCGGAGTTACTCAAGAAGATTCCGGACATGATCGAGGCGGCCGAGAAGAAACTTGCCGAAGGCAAGTCGTCTCCGAAGGCTGTGGAGTATCTCGAGCAAGCTCGGACGCAGTACGCGCAAGTGCAAAGTCAACGATCGGGAATACCCATGACGAATTGGGTCATTCTCTATTTGATCTTGACGAATATTCAATCGAATACGGCGAATGCCGAGTCAGCACATCAGTACGCGAACACCGATCACTCCAACGATTACTCGTCCAGATCAAGATCGAGCAGATCAAGATCGAGTTCCGGTTACGGATTTGGTAGCTCCGGCGGGTTTGGTGGTGGTGGCGGATTTAGAGGAGGCGGTTCTTCGGGAAGTTGGTAGCTCATGTTTCAAACTCAAGGCTCTTGGAGGTCGACAATACGATCTCTAAGAGCTTTTTCTTTTTTATGTCGCCGCATTTCAGCAAGCAAGCAAAAAATTTTTTCTCTTACACTTTATATTTTTGTCAGTTCAAATTGTTTAACAAAACGTATTGAGGCTGATACCGAATTTAATCTTAAAGAAAATCTAACTTCAAAGGAAAAATTTCATGGAAAATTGCATTTTTTGATAAATTTATTAGATTTTAGCTATATTCCAAGAAAGTATTTTAAAAATTTAATTAATAAAAATAAAATAATAAAAACAGAAAGGAGGTAAAGAAATGTCTAAAGAAGAAACATGTGAATGTCAGAAAAAAAGCAGAAGATGCCGCGGCAAGAAAAAGAAAAGGTCTAGATCTCAATTTGAAAAAAAGATATTCAAGTTGGCAAAAAAATTGGTTGATTTGAAAAAGCTGAAGAAAAATTTAATAAAAAAAACGTTTTGACCCCCACGCTTAAATTTAAGCGTGGGGTTTGATTGAACCAAAACGTTTTTTTTGTTAGAATAGCATAAGTTATGGATGAATTGCGGAAAAAAATTGAAGAATTGAAAAGCGAACTCCGCCGCTTGGCGGAGCGTCTTTGACTTGGAAAGAAAACATCAGGAGGTTTTAAAATTTGAAAGCGAAATGAATCTTCCCGGTTTTTGGAATGATAAAGAACGGGCTAAAGAGATCAGCGGGCGCGCCGCCGGCTTAAAAGAAGAAATTTCCGTCTGGCAGGAATTGGAAACAGAACTTTCAAATTTAGCTGAACTTGTTTTGTTTTCAAAAGACAGGGAAACGGCCGGCGAATTGGAAGCGCGTTATGATGGCCTCTTAAAGATTTTTGAGAAAGAAAAAAAGAAAATGTTTTTATCCGGAAAATATGATAAAGGCGACGCGGTGGTTTCTATTTTCGCGGGCGCGGGCGGAGATGACGCCGAGGATTGGGCGCGGATTCTTTCGGAAATGTATCAAAAATACGCCAGCCGCCAGAATTGGCGGATAACTGTTCTGCATCATCATCAAAACGAACATAACGGCACCAAAAATATCACATTTGAAACGGCGGGAAAATATGCTTACGGTTATTTGAAAGGTGAAGCCGGCGTTCACCGCTTGGTGCGCGTTTCGCCGTTTTCCGCCAAAAAACTTCGCCATACTTCTTTTGCGCTCGTGGAAATTCTGCCAAAATTCGTTGAACCAAAAGAAGTGGAATTAAAGGACGAGGATTTGGAGATCAGTTTTACGCGCGCGGGCGGGCCGGGCGGCCAGAACGTCAACAAGCGCGAAACCGCGGTTTATTTAAAACATATTCCCACGGGATTAAGCAGCCGGGTTGACTCGGAGCGTTCGCAGGCGCAAAATAAAGAGAGAGCGCTTCAAATTATCCGCGCCAAAATTTATCAAAAAGAAAAAGAAAAACTGCGCCGGGAAACAGCGGCATTCAAAAAAGAAGATGTTGAAGCCGAATGGGGGCATCAAATCCGTTCTTATGTCCTTCATCCTTATAAAATGGTCAAGGATCATCGTACTGGCCTGGAAGAAGGAAATGTGAAAAAAGTGCTGGAGGGCGAATTGGATAATTTTATTGGCGCAGAATTAGAAATATTATCAATATGATTTTTTTTGACCAGGTTTCAAAACAATACTCTCCCACTTCTATTGCTTTAGAAGACGTAAGTTTAAGCATTAAGCCAAAGGAATTTGTTTCTTTGGTTGGCCAGTCGGGCGCCGGAAAAACCACTTTGATTAAATTGCTTTTAGGCGAGGAAAAGCCCACTTCCGGAAAAGTATTTTTTGAATCTTTGGATGTTCATGATCTTTTACCGGAAGATTTGCCTCAAATCCGGCGCCGGATTGGCACGGTTTTTCAGGATTTTCGGCTTTTGCCCAACAAAACCGTTTATGAAAATATCGCTTTTGCGATGGAATCAGCGGGAATGATTGACGAAGAAATTGAAGCGGATGTTTCGCAGGTTCTTGATTTGGTGGGATTAAGAATTAAGGCCAGCCATTTTCCCAGTGAGCTTTCCGGCGGAGAAAAACAGCGGGTGGCCATTGCCCGCGCTATCGTGATGCGGCCGGATGTGATTGTTGCCGATGAGCCGACCGGCAATCTTGATCCGATCAACACTAAAGAAATTGTCGCGCTTTTGCAAAAAATAAATGAACTCGGCTCCACGGTTATTTTAACCACTCATAATAAAGACGTCATTAATGGCCTAAAAAAACGCGTGGTGACAATGGAGAACGGCCGGATAATCAGGGATGATAAAGAAGGTCGCTATCTGATTTAAATTAATGAAAATTCTGCCGGTTTTGCCGGCGAATAAAATTTATGTTTTTCGTCACTGTCAAAAGAATAATTAAAAATGGCGTGATTTCTTTCTGGCGGAACCGCTGGGTGTCTTTAGCCACTATCTTGGTGATGGTCTTGGCGCTTTTTATGGTCGGCGCGCTTCTTTTTTTGAATGTTCTTTTAAGTTCCGCTCTTCTTCGCCTTGAAAATAAAGTGGACATCAGCGTTTATTTTAAAACCGACGCGGCGGAAAACGAAATTAAAAATCTTTCTCTTTCTCTTTCCAGTTTGCCTCAAGTGAAAGAAGTGGAATACATTTCGCGCGAACAAGCGCTTGATAATTTTAAAAAAAGACATCAAAATAATTCTCTTATTACCCGTTCTTTGGACGAGCTTGAGGGTAATCCTTTGGGCGCGAGTTTAAATATTAAAGCTAAAGAGCTCGGTCAATATGAAGCGATCGCCCGTTTTTTGGAAGCCGGCGTTTACTCTTCTTTAATAGATAAAGTTGATTATTCTCAAAACCAGCTGGTGATCAGCCGGCTTTCCGGAATTTTAGGCGCTTCGCGGCGGGTCGGGCTGGGCGCGAGTTTGGTTTTAGCGGTGATTGCCGTTTTAGTCGCTTTCAATACCATTCGTCTGGCGATTTACACTAACCGCGAAGAAATTTCCGTAATGCGCCTTGTCGGCGCCAAAAACAGTTATATCCGAGGCCCTTATATAATGGAAGGAATTCTCCACGGCGTTTTGGCCGCGTCCGCGGCGATGATAATTTTTTATATCTTAACTCTTTGGCTCGGGCCTCGGGCGGAACATTTTTTCGGCGGGCCGGATCTTTTCGCTTATTATTTGGCGAACTTTTTTGAGATTTTTGCCGTTCTTCTTTTTGCGGGTGTGTTTTTAGGAATGATTTCCAGCTGGATCGCGGTGAAAAGATATTTAAAGATATAGCAGAGCAGATGCTGATAAACCCCGTTAGAAAGTCCTTTAATATAGTCTTAAAGATAAAAATTGTTTAAATAATGGCAAAGAAAGGTCTTTCTAACGGGGTAAAAAATTTCTACGCTAAATCAACTTTGGCCGTGGCCAATGGTTTGCTGGGAAAATTTTTAACGCGTCAAATCGGCCGGAAAAAAATTTCTCTGATGATTACCGAGGTTGAGGCTTATGACGGATTTTCCGATAAAGCTTCGCACGCCAGCCGGGGGAAAACCGAAAGAAATAAAATAATGTTCGGTCAAGCGGGGAATTGGTATGTTTATTTCACTTATGGAACGCATTGGATGCTTAATATCGTGACCGGGCCGGAAAATTATCCAGCCGCTGTTTTGATCAGAGGAACGGATAAAATCAGCGGCCCGGCCCGGCTTACGAAATATCTCAAAGTTAACGGGAAAATCAACGGGAAACCGGCTGATCGCGAAACCGGGCTTTGGATTGAAGACCGGGGAATAAAAATCAAACCTTCGGAAATCAAATCCGCTCAAAGGATCGGCGTTGATTACGCCGGCTCTTATTGGTCCCGCCGCAAATGGCGGTTTTATATAAAATAAATGAAAAATCTTTTAAAATGTTCTTTCTTGTATTATTATTTTTGAATATTGCCGGGTCATCTAACGGTAGGATAGCGGACTCTGAATCCATTCATCTTGGCCTGCCCCGTTAGATATTTAAAATTATTCATTTTTAGCAAACCTGCGGGGTCGTCTAATGGTAGGACACAAGACTCTGAATCTTGTTATCTTGGTTCGAATCCAAGCTCCGCAGGTTTGCTAAAAAGATATCTAACGGGGTGAAAATTCAAGCCCGGCAGCACTTCACTTCGTTCGTGCTGCCTGTCCTGAATAAAATCCGAACTTTTTACCAATTCAATCCAAGCTCTTGAGCAAAAAAAGTTAAAACAAGAGATTGAAGCTCAACCATTTTTGAGATTGGTTTACCAGCACCGTGACCGGCTTCAATTTCAGTAAATAAAAGAACTTTATTTTGCTTATTTACCGACTGAAGTAGGGCAGTCATTTTTCTGGCGTGTAGTGGATCCACTCTTGTATCTTTGTCAGCAGTGGTAAACAAGATATTTGGATACTCAACATTATTCTTTGTATTGTGATAAGGGCTCCACTTTAGAATTTTTTCGAGATCATTTTTGATTTCTGGATTTCCATATTCATGTATCCATCTAACAGCGATTCCAAATTTCGGAAAACGAACCATATCTGTCAATGGTACTCTTGAACAAACTGCTTTAAATAAATCCGGTCTTTGTACTGCAACCGCCGAGACGAGCAATCCGCCATTACTGCCACCGAGAATGCCAAGGTGATTTACATCTGTATATTTTTTTGAAATTAAATATTCAGCGGCAGATATAAAGTCGTCAAAACTGTTCTGCTTGTTTTCTTTAATTCCTGTTTTATGCCATTTTTCTCCAAACTCACCGCCGCCACGAATGTTTGCTACGGCAAAAACCCCGCCACGTTCTATCCAGGAAACCCAATTTTGCATAAAGATCGGTGTCTCGTTTGAGGCAAAACCGCCATAACCATAAAGTATAGTTGGGTTTTTGCCGCTTAATCCAACTTCCTTTTTGTGAAAAATAAAAATTGGAATTTTTGTTCCATCTTTTGAGGTGAACCACTCTTGCTTGATTATGTAATTTTCCGGATTGATTGGATTATCGGTAATTTTATATTCTTCATATTGTTGAGTTTTCGGATTGAATCTATAAACGATTTTTGGGAACGTAAAAGATTCCAATCCGTAGAAAAATTCTTTTTCTGTTCTTCGTGTTGATATACCAGCTAAACTTGAAAATTGTGGTAGTGGCACCTTACCGATTTCTTTACCGAAATAATCAAGTGTGATTATTTCGGAACACGCATTTACAAGATACTCCAAAAGAATTTTATCCGCAGTTATGGCAATTGACTCTAAAAGGTTTCCTTGTTCCGGAAAAAATTCTTGCCACTCATCAATTTTCTTAAATAAATCACTTAGTTGAGCAAATAAAATTTTATAATTATTTGCTTTGTAATTTGTATGCAAAATAGCTTTATCACCCAGAAATTGGAGTGAAAATTTTGCCGGAATATCCAAAACCAATGGAGATAGCGTTTCTTTGCGATTATCGTAAATGTAAATTTCATTCTCGGTCCATTTCTGTGAGACATGAATAGCAAGAAGTTGACCGTCCAAAGACAAAGAAATATTTATCATGTCATCCTTCGGTCTATCTTTGCCAAAAATTAACTGATCGTTTTTTGGATTATTTCCAAGTTTATGAAAATAAACCTTTGAGTGAAGATGCTCCTCGTTTTTTGGTACTGTTCCGGGGCGAGGATTTCTTGTGTAGAAAAATCCGGAATCGTCAGGCAACCAACTTACAGATGAATAACGGCAATGGATAATTTTTTCTGATAAATTTTCATTTTTATCAACATCCATTACATATAAAGTAGCCATTTCATCGCCACCCTCGGATAAACCATAGACGATGTATTTCCCAGTCCACCCAGGAAACCAATAATCAATCGTGATTGTATTGCCCTCTCTCTTTCCATTTGGATCAACTAATTTTTTGGCCATTCCGTCTAAACCGTCTTTGGCATACAAAACCATTTGGTCTTCATCTGGTTGCCGCTCCATATAAAAATATCGTCCTTTTACTGGAACTGGATTTGAGAAATTAACTACTTTAAAATTCTTGATTAGTTCATCAGTAAACCTATTTTGTTTTTCATTTCTAAGTATTGAATCTGTATACTGGTTTTGCGCGTTAATCCAATCTGCTACTTTCTTACTATTGCTATTTTCTAGCCAACGATAAGGATCAGTAATTGAAATGCCATTTATTTCTTCAACGATATCTTCTTTTTTAGTTTGAGGAGTATTCATATATATATATTAAGATAATAGCTTATTTTTTAGAAAAAATAAATCCGCCGAAAACTTTTTTCTGTTTGGCTCCGCACTCTCGCGCGGGTGGCAAAACTTCACTTCGGCTCGCGGGTAGAAATTTTTTTCCTCAAACTCTCCCAGCCAGCCTGACGCTCGATTAACGACAAAAATCTAATTTTAACCTCAAAATTAGAATAATAGTTAATGTAGTGTGCACATTACCCAAAAGCCTTGACAAATCATTTCTTTATTGCTAAGTTAATTTTAACATAAACCAAACAGTAAGTTTGGCTTGAACATTAAAAATTTCAACAATTAACGAAAGGAGGGGTATGTGAAATATTATAAATGTCCTAAATCTTTCACTGTTGATATAGATACGGAGCATAAAGTAGTGGTGAATAGTTTAAACTTAAAGTGGGATGTTTTTGACAAGTTACAGATAAAAGTTCTTGAAGCATTTGAAGGCGGTTGTGATGTGGATACCGTAATCAAAAAAATAGACATTCCACAAGCATATGCAGAGGGAGTTGTTGATTTATTACTGACGGCCGGACTCTTGAAAAAAACACCTGAGTTTCCTACTCCGTGTTTTATGGATCCTCCAGAAGTAATGAGTATCTGGGTTCAAACTAGCAACATCTGTAATTTACAATGTAGCTACTGCTACATTGTGAGAAACAATAACCGAATGAGTAATGCCGTATGGCTTCAGTTTAAGAAAAAAATCTTCCAAACCGCCGAACAGAGAAAATTAAAAAGAGTGACATTGCGGCTGGGAGGAGGAGAACCGACACTAACTTTAAAAAACTACACTCGCTATCTGGAAGACACTAAAAACGAGTTGGGTAAAATCGGTTGTGAGTTCGGCATAGTCTTGATTACAAATCTTACAATCGTTACACCCGAAATGATTGAGTTTGTAAAAAGAATGAATTGTTCGGTTTCGGTGTCTTTGGATGGATTAGGAGAATTTCACGACAAGAGCCGCATGTTTATTAACGGCGATGGAAGTTTTAATTCCATCGAAAAAAATCTTAACCTTCTTATTGAACAAGGTATCCGTCCCATGACCCTGACTGTGGTATCTGAAAATAATCTTGATGGCCTGCCTGAATTTACCAAGTTTATTCTGAAAAAGAACTTGTTTTTCAGATATAATTTGGTAATAAATTTTGGCATCGGTTGTCTGCAAGAAAAATTAGTCAGGATACTTAAAAGATGCTACAAAATCATTGAAAATTACATGGATAGTCATCCCGGTTATGACTTTGATCGCAAACATGCTTTTTGCAATCTCATGACGAGCGGGCCAGTATTTCAGGGATGCAACGCCGGTTATGGCGCCTTAACATTAAATACGGATGGATCAATTTATGTCTGCCAAACGGTACTTCGGGATGGCAAATCCTGCGGCACTATTTGGGATAAAGAAGATCTGTTAACCGTCTCAATGAATCAAAAAGAATATCCATTGTGGATTGAAAGGCCGGAATGTGATTCTTGCAACATACGATTTATTTGTGCCGGAGGCTGCCCTTTGCATGAACAAAAAGAGGAAAAGAGTGTTTTGTGCAGAACCTTTCAGGAGATTGCTCCTATTCTCTACAAACTGAAAGGGAAACAAAGATTGTCGTTATTGTTTAACGACTTTCACCAAAAACCTCAAAACCAAAAATAAGGAGAGAAAGGAGGTATATATGCCATCATGTGATCAACGAGATTGCGCTTGCACGGTTTATGTTGACCCTCTAACGGGTAAGGAAATCAGCAAAGAGAAATTAAAAAAAATCCGCGGATCGCGGAAATATCTTGAGTATGAGCGGAAAAAAATTGAAAAAGAAAAGAAGAAAGAAAAAGCCAGAGAGATAAAGGAATTGACGGCCGAACTCAAAGAGATAAAGGCCAAACTGGCCAAGCTCAAGAAATAAGAAGAAGATTAGTTCATTCATTATTCAGGGGCGACTAAGGCAATAGCCGAAGCCGCCCTTTTATTTTACTTTGATGAATATTAAATTGGCGCAGGGATTAGAAATAATCCCTGTTTTTTTTGACAAAAAAACGTTTTTATATTAAATTTAGCCAAGATTTTAAAAACTAAATAAAGGAGGATAAAAATGTATTCTGAAATGTTTAAACCGGATGAACCGATTATTAGGTCATTGCTTGATATTGATTTTTACAAGTTTACGATGGGACAGTTGATTTATTTATTATATCCGTCTGTAAATACTACTTTTAAACTTACTAATCGGACAAAAAGCGTTCGGCTTGCCGAGGAAGTAAGAATTGAACAATTGCGTGAAGAATTGGATCATGCTCGGACATTAAGATTAAGCTTTAAAAAAACCGGGCAACATTATTCTCGCGGGACGAATGAATATCAAGAAAAAATGTTTTGTGAAGATTATCTTGCGTTTTTAAGCGAACTCCGATTGCCGGAATATGAACTGGAAAAAAGAGACGGCCAATTTCATCTGGAATTTCCGGGAATTTGGGCTGAAAATACCTATTGGGAAATTATTGGTTTGGAAATCGTAAGTGAATTGCGCAATCGGGCTTTATTGGAAAAAATGACTCGGGCTGAAAGAGAGGCTTTATTTAAAACCGGCCGGTTAAGATTGGAAGAGAAAATAAAAAAATTGAAAGAGCGGCCGGATATCACTTTTATTGAATTTGGGACAAGAAGGCGATTCAGCAAAGCATGGCAGGATTACGTAATCCAACGTCTTAAAGAGGAATTACCGTCTTCTCAATTTTTAGGAACATCAAATACATATTTTGCTAAGAAGCACTGGCTTTCACCGATGGGGACTTATGCCCATGAAAGAGATCAGACTCTTGCTGGAATAATGGATGATGGGACGAATGATTGGATGGAAAAAGCTATATTGCAAAGTTTGAATGAGTGGTGGAATATGTATGGACCGGGGCTTTCAATAGCTTTGTCCGATACATTTGGAACGGATTTCTTTTTACGAGTAATGACGCCCGAACAGGCGCGTAATTGGAAAGGAATACGCCAAGATTCCGGCGATCCTTTTAAAATTGGTGAAAAGATTATTGCTTTTTATAAAAAGCATAAGGTTAATCCGCGGGAAAAGGTGATTGTTTTCAGCGATGGCCTTGATATTGATTTGATTTTTAGGCTCTTTGACCGTTTTTCCGAGAGAATTAAATGCGTATTCGGCTGGGGTACGAATTTGACGAATGATTTAGGCCTCCGTACCATTTCTCTTGTTGTCAAAGCGATTCGAGCTAATGGCCGGGGTTTAGTAAAATTAAGCGATAATTTAGCCAAAGTCATTGGCGCTCCGGAAGATATAAAACGTTATAAAAGCGCGTGCGATTATGATTCTTCCGCTGTTTTTACGGAATGTAAATATTAAAACAAATGCAAATATTAAAACAATTTATTTAAGCCCCTTAGTTTGATTAACGGGGCTTTTTTATTTAAAATATACGTGCGTTTATTTTTAAAATAATAATTTAAGAAGAATTGTGCTATATTTAAAAAACAACATTTATGCTTGGCATAATTATAATTTCAATCGGAAGTCTTTTGGCTGAAATTTCTTCGTCTATCGGCAAAATTGAAGTCCAAAATAAAAAAGAAACCATTTATTCAATGGCTTTTTTAAGTATTTTTTGGAGTACGCTTTGGTTTCTCGCGATTATTATCTTAAAAAATAAATTTTTATTTTCTTTCGCGTCATTGCCGACTCTTATTATCCGCACTATCGCAGAGATAATTTTACTCCGAATAACCATGATAGCCATCGTAAAATCGGATCGGAGCACTTTTGGATTCGTAAGAACGGGCACTCTTCCGCTTCTTCTTGCAGTTGATTTATTCCTCGGCTATGCTTTAACGATTAAACAAATTATCGGAATAGCAATTATCGTCATTGTTTTGCTTTTTTCTTTCATCAATCACGGCCTTAAAAAAAACGGGTTAAAATTTGTCGCGTTTTCAGCCATTCTTCCCGTCATCACTCTTTCTCTCTATAAATATGATATTACGCATTTTAATTCCGTGGAAGTGGAACAGTTCATACCTCAAGTGATTTTGCTTATTTATACTTTTATTGCCGCGGTTAAAATAAGCCGCGAAAATCCGCTGACTATGATAACTAAACGCGTTTTTTTCGCGCAATCTTTCGTGGCGGGAATTGGCGTAGTCTTTGCGAGCTTCGCTTATTTATTCGCGTCCGCTTCTGTCATTACCGCCGCGAAAAGGGCAATTTCGGTTTTTTGGGCGATTATTTCAGGAAATCTTTATTTCCAAGAAAAACAGATTATTTTTAAAATTATTATGTTCGCGTTGATTACTTTGGGAATCATTTTTTTGATTTGATATTTTTTTAGGATTAGAGTATAATTTTATTATCGTTAAAGCCCGAAAGGGTATTTTTTTATGATGGAGATCAGAAATATCGCAATCATTGCTCATGTTGACCATGGAAAAACCACTTTGACCGACGCCTTAATGCGGCAAACCGGCGTTTTAAAAGAAGGCGTGTCAATGGATTCAAACGCTCTTGAACTGGAGCGCGGCATTACCATTTATTCAAAAAACGCCGCTATTTTTTATAAAGGCACTAAAATAAATATCGTGGACACGCCCGGCCACGCTGATTTTGGTTCGGAAGTGGAGCGCGTGCTTCGTTCCGTTGATTCGGTGCTTTTGGTGATTGACGCGCAGGAAGGCCCGATGCCGCAAACCCGTTTTGTTTTGAAAAAATCTCTGGAATTAGGGCTTAAGCCGATTGTGGTGATAAATAAAATTGACAAGCCGGCGGCGAATCCGGCTGAATGCGAAGAGCGGGCGCTGGAACTTTTTTTAGAATTAGGCGCCAATGACGAACAGGCGGATTTTCCGGTGGTGTATTCCATCGGGCGTTTAGGCGTCGCGAAGCGCGAGCTTGCCGATGAGTCAAGCGATTTGACTCCGCTTTTAGACGTTATTCTTGAACATGTGCCGGCAGTTTCGTCTGAAGAGTTTGAACATCGGCCTTTGCGGCTTCAGCCGTTTAACCTCGGCTATGATAATTTTATGGGAAGATTGGCTGTGGGGCGGATTTATGAGGGCGTAGTTTCCGCCGGCGCTAATGTTTTTATTAAGAAAACAAACGGCGAAACGCGTTCCGGCCGGATTACGAAAATTTTTACTTTTCAGGGATTGGAAAAAATTGAAACAAGCGAAGCGCGCGCCGGAGATATCGTGTTGATTGCCGGTTTGCCGGATCTGGATATCGGCGAAACCGTAACGAACAGCGAAGACGCCGCGCCTTTGCCGGCCATTGCCATTGACGAACCAACGATTATTTTGTCTTTTTTCGTCAATAATTCGCCTTTCGCGGGGCGCGAAGGAAAATATGTCACTTCCCGCCAGTTGCGCGAGTATTTGAAGCGCGAAATTGAAGCAAATGTCGGATTGCTGGTTGATTTTTCTTCGGTGGAAAGTTTCCGCGTCCGCGGCCGGGGCGAATTGCATATCGCGATTTTACTGGAAAATATGCGCCGCGCCGGCTATGAACTGCAGGTTTCCCAGCCGCAGGTTATTATTCGCGAAGAAAAAGGAATAAAAGTTGAGCCGTTTGAAGAAGTAATCGTGGACGCGCCGAATGAATTTCAGGGTGCGATTATAGAGCGGCTTGGGGTGCGCGGTTTTATTTTAAAAAATATTTTTGGCGTTGGAAATACATCGCGTCTTTCATTTGAAGGCCCGACCCGCGGCATTTTGGGTTATCGCAATCAGTTTGTCATAGATACGAAAGGCCGGGGTATTCTTTCCTCGCGCGTTGTCGGTTTCCGGCCGCACGCGGGAGAAATCCGTAAACGCGCGGCCGGATCAATGATTTCAATGGCGAACGGCAAAGCATCCGGGTATTCGCTTTGGGGATTGCAGGAACGCGGCCAGCTTTATATCGGCCCGGGCGCGGAAGTTTATGAAGGAATGGTTATTGGCAACACCTCAAAAGGAGAAGAAATGAAAGTTAATCCCACTAAAGGGAAACAGCTGACCAATGTGCGCGCCGCCGGTTCGGATGAAGCGATTGATCTCGCGCCGCCTTTTGAGCTGACGATTGAACGGGGGCTTGAAATAATGGCGAATGACGAATATCTGGAAATTACGCCTAAAAGCGTGCGTTTGCGCAAACAGCATCTTACCGAAGCGGACCGATCGCGGGCCCGGCGGCCAGGAATGGAATAAATTGCTGGTTTTGTGTTAAAATAAACAAAGAGGCGCGCCCAATTCATTTTTTAAAACACGAGGGATGAATTTATATCTTTTTAATATTATTCACGGCTTTAGCGGAAAGTGGCTGTTTTTAGATTGGCTCGGCGTTTTTTTTGCCGAATATCTCGGATATTTTCTTATTTTAGCGTCTTTTGTTTTGATTTTTAAAAAAAGAGACCGGCAAGAACAAATTTATTTTTTTTCTTTTATTTTTTCTTCTTTGATTTTAGCGAGAGGAATAATCACCGAAGCGATAAAATTTTTTATTGCTTGGCCGCGCCCTTTCTTTGTTTTAAATTTTCAGCCGCTGATTGACGCCAATGGAATTAATACTTCAATGCCGTCCGGCCACGCGGCTTTTTATTTTGCTTTGGCCGCGGCTATTTTTATTTTTAACGTTAAAGCCAGCCGCTGGTTTTTTGGCGCCGCTTTATTGATGGGCCTGGCCAGAGTTTTTGCCGGCGTTCATTGGCCGGCGGATATTTTGGTTGGCGCCGCGATTGGAATCAGCAGCGTTTTTCTGGTTAAATATATTTTCTCCGCCATTTCACCGGTTTTTTTAAAAAATAGCATAGATTTATGATTTTATTTTCCCATATTTTAGTGGCCAGCTCCGCAACCGCGTGGGCTGTTCAAACCTTTGGATCAAAAAGCGTTTTAACGGTTTTCGGCGTTGCTTTAGCCAGCCATTATCTTTTAGACGCTATTCCTCACTGGGAGTATCAACTTTTTTCAGTGGTTGATTCTGAAGATGAAAAAAATAATTTTTCCGAAATTAAAATGGTTTCTGGCGGCAAAAATTTGCTGAAGGATTTTTTTATGATTTCTTTTGATTTTTTCGCCGGTTTCGCGGCCGCTTGGTTTTTAACGAGAATTTTTTGGCCGGATTTCTCTTTTTGGTTTTTGGCGCTGGCGGCCGGCGCGGGCGTTTTACCCGATATTTTACAGGGATTTTATATTGCTTCAAAAGGGATAATGAAAAAAATATTTTTTCCATTATATATTTTTCATAATTTTTTTCACGCTCAATATCGCCTGAAAAAATATCCTTTGGCGGGATTTTTATTTCAAGCATTGATCGTCGGTTTTATCATCGCGTTGTTTTATTATTATACTTAAGTTCAGATTTTAGGCTTTCTTTTTACTCGAAAAATCCGTAAAATTTAGCGGCCTTATACAAATTGTTGACAATTTTTTTAAGAGAGATTATTATAAAAATATATAAGAGCCCGAAGAGGGCTTTTTAAAATACCGGAAAACGTCATAAAATAAAATATGTGGCAAAAATTGGCAAATTATATCAAATTGTCGCGGCTGGAATTCAAGCATGTTAATTGGCCGACAAAAAAAAACACGATTAAATTCACTCTTTTGGTGATTATAATTTCACTTTCCCTGGCTATTTTTTTAGGATTTTTGGATTTCTTTTTCGTATATTTGTTGGATAAATTCGTGTTATGAAATATGAATACAAAAAGCAATCTGTCCGTATTTCGTAATTTTTTGTAATTATTAAACATTATTTATGACGAAACAAACATCGGAATTCGGCAGAAATTGGTACGCTCTTCACACTTATTCCGGTTATGAAGACGCCGTGGTGCGGAATCTTAAACAGCGCGTTGAATCTTTAGGATATGAAGATAAAATTTTCAACGTGATTGCGCCGACCGAAAAAAGA
Source organism: Candidatus Niyogibacteria bacterium (assembly GCA_016186495.1). Taxonomy (GTDB): domain Bacteria; phylum Patescibacteriota; class Minisyncoccia; order JACROR01; family JACROR01; genus JACPLO01. The sequence goes on along the minus strand of JACPLO010000011.1, from coordinate 15,681 downwards.
ATTAAGATTAAAGGAGGAAAACGCTATATGATTGAAGAAAAAATTTATCGCGGCTATGTTTTAGTGGAAATGATCGTGACTGATGATTCCTGGTATATGGTCAGGAATACGCCGCGCGTTACCGGCTTTGTGGGATCAGGCATTACGCCGACGCCGCTTTCAAAAGAAGAAGTGGATATTTTATTTAAACGGATGAAGACCGGCGAACCAAAATACAAATTTGACGTCAGAGAGAATGATCTCGTCAGAATTATTGACGGCCCGTTTAAGGAATATGAAGGCAAGGTAAGTGAAGTGGATGAAGAAAGGGGAAAAGTCAAAGTTTTAGTCTCTATTTTCGGCCGGGAAACGCCGGTAGAGTTGGATTTTCTTCAAGTTAAAAAGATTTAAAGATTTAAAATTATCAAAATTTTATGGCAAAACCGATTAAAACAATTATTAAACTTCAAATTCCCGCGGGGAAAGCTAATCCTGCGCCGCCGATCGGGCCGGCTTTAGGCCAGCATGGTTTGAATATCGGCGAATTTTGCAGTAAATTCAACGAAGCGACCAAAGACAAAGGCCAGGATATTATTCCGGTGGAAATTACGGTTTATGAAGACCGTTCTTATGATTTTAAATTAAAAACTCCGCCGGCGTCCGACCTTTTAAGAAAAGCCGCGGGCGTGGAAAAAGGAGCAAAAAATCCTTTGACCGAGAAGGCGGGAAGCGTCAGCAAAGATCAAATCAAAAAAATTGCCGAACGAAAAATGGAAGATTTAAACGCCAATGACATAGAAGGCGCGATAAAAATTATTGAAGGCACGGCCCGTTCAATGGGGATTGATGTGAAGTAATGAAATATCAATAATTTCTAAAATAATGGCAATGGAATTAAAAATTTGTCCCGCGGGGAGCGTGGGAATTATTTTTAAAAAACAGGGAAAGTATCTGATGTTTCGCCGGCTTAAAAAGCCGCAAGGCTGGGCCGGAATCGCGGGACATCTGGACGGCGACGCTCCGCTTGACGCGGCAATCAAGGAATCAAAAGAAGAAATTGGCCTTGATCTTCAATCTGAAAAGCTTAAATTTTTGTTTCAAGAAAAAATTTATCCTAATCCTTGCCGGCGGGGAGATTATGACAGCCATGAATGGACTGTTTATGAATATGAATTCGCGGCTGGCGAGAATCCGAAAATAATTGAGCCGGAAAATCACGCGGATCTCGGATTTTTTACGGCCGAAGAAATAAAGGAGAAATTCGCGAAAGAGCCGCATGATCCCGCTTGGCGGAAGATTTTTTCAAAAACCGGCGTTATTTGACCGCTTTTGTTTTTTTTTATATCATAAATTCATGAAATCGGTCGTTTTTTGCTGTTCGCAAAGATTTAAACGCGAGTTAACGGAGTTCGTGGGAGAATTAAAGCGACTGGCAAACAAACGCGATATTCACATCACCGTGCTTGAGCCGAATTTTGAAAATAGCGAATCGCATTTATCGCATTTATCCGAAAAAGAGCGGATGCGGGATAATGGCTACCGAATCACGATTGCGGGAAAAGTTTATGACCATCTTTTTAGAAAAGTGAAAGTAGCTGATGTTTGTTTTATTTTTAACAAAAACGGATATATCGGCGCTAATACCAACGGAGAACTTTTTGCGGCGGCCATGGCGGGCAAACTTATTTATTCTTTGGAAAGCGAAATAAAAATGGGGGACTATCCCCACGGGCTTTATGAAGAACCTTCTCCCAAAAAACTGATACATGAGGTGGTGAATACGCCTCAAGATTTGTTAAACAGGCTTATTTAAACGGGTTTTAGACTGGTTTTCGGCAATTATGGCAAAAACGAGATTTTTAGCGATAATTTTATTTTTAATCGGCGCGTTGGCCGGTTATTTTGACGCCGCGCCTTTTTTGGCGCCGGAAAGTTTTTTAGCGCGTTTTCCTTTTCGGCTCGGCTTAGATCTTTCCGGCGGCGCTCAATTGGTTTATCAAGCCGATGTTTCTTTGCTGGCCGCTTCCGAAATAAAAGAATCTATGGAAGGATTGAGGGACGTTATTGAGAGAAGAGTGAATCATTTAGGCGTTGCCGAACCGATAGTCCAAGTGGAAAAGCACGGCGAAGAAAGGCGGCTGATCGTGGAATTAGCCGGCATCAGCGATGTTAATCAGGCCATTAAAATGATCGGCGCCACTCCTTATCTGGAGTTTCGCGTTGAACGCCCGGCGGCCGAACGGGACGCGATTTTAGAAAAACAAAAAACTGATAATTCTTTATCAGAAGACCCTTATTTTATCCCAAGCATTTTAACGGGGCGGTATCTTAAGCGGGCGGCTTTAGATTTTAATCAGACCACTTTTGAGCCGGTGGTTAATCTGGAATTTAACAGTGAGGGAGAAAATATTTTTTCCAATTTGACTCGCGAGAATATCGGCAAGCGTCTGGCAATTTATATTGACGGAACGCCTTTAAGCGCACCAACGGTCAGAGAAGAAATTATTGGCGGCCGAGCCCAGATTTCCGGCAAGTTTACGCCGGAACAAGCTAAAACGCTGGTGAAAGATTTAAATGCCGGCGCTCTGCCTATTCCCATTAAACTTATTTCTCAGCAAAATATCGGCGCTTCTTTAGGCAGTGACGCTTTGGCGCGCGGCATTCGCGCCGGCTTATATGGAGCAATGGCCATCGCCGTTTTTTTAATTCTTTGGTATAGAATTCCGGGATTAGTCGCGATTTTAGCTTTATTAATTTATATTTCTTTGGTTTTAGCTTTGTTTAAATTGATTCCGGTAACGCTTACCGCCGCGGGCATTGCTGGATTTATTTTATCCATGGGAGTGGCGGTTGACGCGAATATCCTTATTTTTGAACGTTTTAAAGAAGAAACAAGAAGCGGTAAAAATATCGCTTTTGCTCTTGAAGACGGCTTTAAGCGGGGCTGGACTTCCATTCGCGATTCTAATATTTCTTCTTTTATCACCGCGATGATTCTTTATTGGTTTTCCACCAGTTTAGTCAGGGGTTTTGCTTTAACTTTAGGCCTCGGTATTTTAGTCAGTTTATTCTCCGCTTTAATTATCACCAAGATTTTTATTTTTGCCTTAGGGGTAAGGCAGGTCAACCGGATTAGTTCTTTTTTATTCGGCGCGGGATTCAGAAATATTTCTTGACTGATAATTTTTAATTTATAATTTTCAATCAATTATTTATGATAAAGTTTAGAAAAATTTTTTATTTCATTTCCGGGCTGTTGGTAATTTTAAGCCTGGCCGCTATTTTATTTTGGGGATTTAAATGGGGAATTGATTTTAGCGGAGGCGCTTTAATAGAAGTGGAATTTTTTGAACGGCCGCCCTTTGATCTTTTAAAAGAAAGAGTGGATGATCAAAGTTTTGGCGCAGTCAGCATTCAGCCGGTCGGCGAAAAAAATATAATTTTCCGCTTATCGGAAATAAATGAAAATGAACATCAAGTTTTTTTGGCTAAAGTCGCCGGCCGGGATAATTACCGCGAAATTTTGCAGGAAAAACGTTTTAATTCCGTTGGTCCGACCATTGGCCGAGAATTAAAACGCCGGTCTTTTTTTGCCATCGGTCTCGTGCTTTTAATGATTGTTCTTTATATTGCTTTTGCTTTTCGCAAAGTTTCTTATCCGGTTTCTTCCTGGAAATACGGTTTAGCGGCAATCGCGGCTCTGGCGCATGATGTTTTGATTCCGGCCGGAATTTTTTCCGTCTTGGGATATTTTAAGAATGTGGAGATTGATGTTTTGTTTATCACCGCTTTGCTGACGATTTTAAGTTTTTCCGTCCATGATACGATTGTGGTGTTTGATCGCGTGCGCGAAAACCTGAAAAAATATTCCAATCGCCGGCCTTTTGAAGAAGTGGTGGATGAAAGTCTCCGGCAAACTGTCGGCCGTTCTTTAGCCACTTCTTTTGCGCTTTTGATTGTTTTAGTTTCTCTTTTCGTTTTTGGCGCGGAATCAGTCAGATATTTTTCTTTAACGATGATTATCGGCATCATTGTCGGAACATATTCTTCCATTTTTATCGCCAGTCCGCTTTTAGTCACTTGGCAAAAATAAGCTTATGCGCCAAAGGCAAGAAAATTTTATATTGACATTATTTTAAGAATATAATAATATAATCAAATTGTTATAAAGTTTTCCCCAGCCGGATATTTGACAGAAAAGAAACGAAAAGTTAAGTTTATAATATAAAATTAGACAGCGTGATTTCAAATACGCTTCTGAATAGTTAAATAAATTTTAATTTAAAACCCTTTATTTGAAAAGGAGGAAGGGTTGTTTAATTTTTTGCGCGCGTAATTAATTTTTAATTTTAAATTAAAAAAAATGAAATTTACCGGCAATAAAAAATATTTTTCAAGATACCGCGAACCATTTACTCCTCTTCCTAATTTAGTGGAAACGCAGATTGCTTCTTTTAAATGGTTTTTAGAAAAAGGCCTGAAAGAATTATTTGAAGAATTTTCCGGCATTACCGATTACACCGGCAAAGAATTGCAGTTGGATTTTATAAATTTTACGCTTGATCAGCCGAAATACGACGAATTTTACGCTAAGGCTAATAATCGCTCTTATGAAGTGCCGCTTAGGGTTAAAGTCCGGCTGAAAAATAAAAAAACCGGGGAATCAAAAGAACAGGAAATTTTTTTGGCGGATTTGCCGTTAATGACTTCGCGCGGAACTTTTATGGTTAATGGCGTGGAAAGAGTTTTTGTCGCCCAACTCGCCCGTTCTTTCGGTGTTTATTTCACCGCCAATGAATTAAGAGGAAAAAAACTTTTTGGCGCCAAAATTATTCCTTCGCGCGGCGCCTGGATAGAAATAGAAACCGATTATGACAATGTGCTTTACGCGCGCCTTGATCGCAAAAGAAAAATCCCTGTTTCGGCTCTGTTGCGGATTTTTGGCCTGGAAACGAAAGAAGCGATGGAAAAAGCGTTTTCTTTAAAAGACAACGGAACGGTTTCTTATCTTAAAAATACTTTGGAAAAAGATTCCACGAAGACCGCGGATGAAGCTTGTGTAGAGATTTATAAAAGCATCAGGCCCGGCGAATTTGCCACAGTGGAAAATGCCCGCGAACTTTTAGAGGCGATGTTCGGCAAGGAACGGTATGATCTTTCTTCGGTAGGCCGGTATAAGCTTAATAATCGTTTAGGGCTTAATCTTAAAAAAGAAAGCCGGACTTTAGATTTGGAAGATTTAACGGCAATTATCAATTATGTCATTGTTTTGAATAATACGCCTCAAGCGATTCCCGACGATATTGACCATTTGGGAAATCGGCGGGTGCGCAGCGTCGGCGAAATGCTCCAGCAAAGATTACGGGGAGGATTAACCAAGATGCGCCGGATGATTCAAGATCGAATGTCCACTTTGGAGATTGATTTGCTGACGCCGTCCCAACTTATTAATTCCCGCCATTTTTCCGTTATTTTGAAAGATTTTTTCATTAATAACCAACTTTCTCAATTTATGAGCCAGAAGAATTTGTTGGATGAGCTGGAACATTTGCGCCGGCTTTCCGCTTTAGGCCCGGGCGGATTAACCCGCGATCGGGCGGGATTTGAAGTTAGAGACGTCCATCCTTCCCATTACGGAAGAATTTGTCCGATTACCACTTCGGAAGGAGGAAACATCGGTTTGATTGTTTATTTGGCGGGATATTCCAGAGTTAATTCTTACGGTATTTTAGAAACGCCTTATCGCCGCGTGAAAAATGGAAAAATAATTAATGAATTGGTTTATTTTACGGCGCATGACGAGGCAAAATACAATATCGCGCATGCCGGCGTAGCCAGAGACGCCAACGGGAAGTTAACTGACGATTTAGTGGAAGCCAGAGTCAAAGGACAGCCGGGAATGATTCCGGCTGAAGAAATAGATTTTATGGATGTCGCGCCCCAACAGGCGTTCGGCATGGGCGCCAGTTTAATTCCTTTTTTGGAGCATGACGATGCCAATCGGGCGATGATGGGTTCTAACATGCAAAGGCAAGCCATTGTTTCCATAAAACCCGAAGCTCCTTTAGTGGCGACCGGCGCGGAAGAAATGGTGGCGCGCGATACCGGCCGTTTGATCTTAGCCGAAGGAGACGGCGTTGTGACTTACGCCGATGCCAGAAAAATTATCGTTAAATATAAAAAAGGAGCGGAGAAAACCTATAATTTAATTATTGGTTTTCGTTCTAACGCTTTTACGGCAATCAGCCATCGCACGAAAGTTGAAACCGGAGATAAAGTTAAAAAAGGAGATCTTTTGGCGGATACGTCCGCCAGCGATAACGGCCAGTTGGCTTTGGGCCAGAATTTATTGGTTGCTTTTCTTTCTTGGAGAGGAGCTAATTTTGAAGATGCCATTATTCTTTCCGAACGTCTGGTAAAAGATGATCGTTTTACGACCATTCATATTGAAGATTTTATTTGTAATGTTCGGGACACCAAATTGGGCCCGGAAATCACCACTCATGATATTCCCAATGTCGGAGAAGAAAAATTAAAAGATTTGGATGAAGAAGGCATCATCAGAATCGGCGCGGAAGTCAAGCCGGGCGATATTTTGGTGGGAAAAATTTCTCCGAAAGGGGAGGTGGAATTTACGCCCGAAGAACGGCTGATGCACGCTATTTTTGGCGAAAAAGTAAGCGACGTAAAAGATACTTCTTTAAGGATTCCTCACGGAAAAGAAGGCAGAATAGTTGGTATTAAAATATTTTTGCGGGAGCGCGGAGATAAATTGGAAACAGGAGTGATTAAAAGAATTCAAATAGAAGTGGCTCAATTAAGGAGAGTTTCCATCGGAGACAAATTAGCCGGCCGCCACGGGAATAAAGGAGTAATTTCACGCGTTCTTCCGGAGGAAGACATGCCTCATTTGGCGGATGGAACGCCCGTGGATGTCGTTTTAAATCCTTTAGGCGTTGCTTCGCGGATGAACTTGGGGCAAATTTTAGAAATGCATCTTGGCTGGGCGGCTCATTGCCTGAAATATCAGGCAATCAACCCCGTGATGCAGGGAGCGACCGACGCGGAAATAAAAGAAGAATTAACCAAGGCAAAACTTCCCATATCCGGAAAAGTTAAGCTTTACGATGGCTTGACCGGAGAAATTTTAGAAAATGAAGTGGCGGTTGGCTATATATATATAATGAAACTTTCGCATATGGTGGAAGATAAACTGCATATGCGCTCTATTGGGCCGTATTCTTTGATTACTCAACAGCCTTTGGGAGGAAAAGCGCAAGGCGGAGGGCAGCGGTTCGGTGAAATGGAGGTCTGGGCTCTGGAAGGATACGGCGCGGCCAATATTTTACAGGAAATGATTACCATAAAATCCGATGACGTTTTGGGCCGGACTGCGGTTTATGATTCCATTGTCCGGGGCGAAGATTTTAAAACTCCTAATTTACCAGCTTCTTTTTTAGTTTTGGTTAATGAATTAAAAGGTTTGGCTTTGGACGTAGAATTAAAAGAATCCGATGTAAAAATCAGAGAAGATAAGGAAGATGAAAAACAATGGGCGAGGGTTAAAACGGAAGAAGAAAAATATAAATCAAAAATATAAATTATGGAACAAAAACCCACTGATCTTAAATCAATAGTTTTGCGTTTAGCTTCGCCGGATAAGATTCTTTCCTGGTCGCGAGGTTTTTGGGCCGGAAAAAGATTATGAATGTTATTGCGGAAAATATCGCCGGATTCGCTATAAAGGAATTGTTTGCGATAAGTGCGGAGTGGAAGTGACAAAATCAATTGTCCGGCGGGAAAGAATGGGCCATATCAAGCTGGCGACGCCTGTCTCTCATATTTGGTTTTTGCGGGGAGTGCCTTCCAAAATTGGTTTGATTTTAGACATATCCATCAACGATTTGGAGCGGGTGGTTTATTTTGCCGGCTACGTGGTGACAAAAATCAACGAAAAGGCGCGGCAGGAAGTTTCAAAAATACTGGAGAGGGATTATAAGGAAAAAGTTAAAGTGGCCGGCAGTCTCAAAGAAAAGAAATCCTTAAAAGAAGCGCGGGATCGGGTAAAATCCGAATTGGATGATTTAAGGCCGTTGAGAGTCTTGGACGAAGTTTCTTATCATCGTTTGTCGCTTCGCTTCGGAGAAGTTTTTGAAGCGGAGATCGGAGCGGAAGCGCTGTATAATCTCTGCAAGAATTTAGATTTGGAAAAATTAGAAGAGGAATTGACGATTCAGGAAAAAGAGGCCAGCGCTCCGAATGTTAAAAAAATTCTTAAACGTTTGAGTCTGGTTCGCGCGCTCAAAAGATCGCGCAGCCGGCCGGAATGGATGTTTTTGGAAGTTATTCCGGTTATTCCTCCGGCTCTTCGCCCGATGGTCGCTTTAGACGGAGGCCGGCACGCCACTTCCGATGTCAACGATCTTTATCGCCGCGTGATCAACCGGAACAACCGGCTGAAAAAACTTTTAGAACTTAAGGCGCCGGAAGTAATTATGAGGAACGAAAAAAGAATGCTTCAGGAAGCGGTGGATGCGCTGATTGATAATTCAATGCGCCGGGGCCAGGCGGTAATTTCTCAAGCCCAAAAGCGGCCTCTTCGTTCTTTGGCGGATATGCTTAAAGGAAAACAAGGGCGTTTTCGCCAAAATCTTTTAGGAAAAAGAGTGGATTATTCCGGCCGTTCCGTAATTGTCGTTGGTCCGGATCTGAAGTTAAATCAATGCGGTCTGCCGAAGCATATGGTTTTGGAACTTTTTCGGCCTTTTGTTATTTCTTTGCTTATTAAAAAAGAATTAGCTCATAATGTCCGCGGCGCCAATCGTTTGATTGATGAAAAATCTCCCGAAGTTTGGGGAGCTTTAGACGAAGCGATAGAAAATAAATTTGTTTTATTGAATCGCGCGCCCACGCTTCATCGTCTGGGAATTCAGGCTTTTCATCCGGTTTTAATTGAAGGGAACGCCATTCAGCTTCATCCTTTGGTTTGTCAGGCTTTTAACGCCGATTTTGACGGCGATATGATGGCGGTGCACGTCCCTTTAAGCCGGGAAGCGCAAACTGAAGCGCGGGAAATTATGAACGCGGGAAAAAATCTTCTCAAGCCCGGCGCGGGCGAGCCGGTTACCAATCCCACCCAGGATATTGTCTTAGGATGTTATTGGATGACGAAAATCAATGAAAAATCAAAGGGAGCGGGAAGAATTTTTTCTTCGCCGAATGAAGCTCTTTTAGCTTATGATACGGGATATTTGGATATTCAAGCGCCCATTAAAGTCCGGGCGACCGCAACGGCTAAATATCACGAGCATGCCGGAACGATTTTTGAAACGAGCGCCGGCCGTCTGCTTTTCAACAGTATTTTGCCCGATAATTTTCTTTTTATCAACGAAGAAATTAAAAAAAGCACTTTAGGCAAGATTGTCCGCCGTTTGATCGCCCGTTACGGTTCGGAGAAAACGCCGGAAATTTTAGATAAAATTAAATCTTTCGGTTTTAATTATGCCACTCGTTCCGGCATCAGCTGGGGAATAGATGATTTAACCATGCCCGAAGTTAAACATTCAATTATTAATCAGGCGCAAAAAGAGGCTCAGCAAGTGCAGGACCAATTTGAAGAAGGCCTTTTGACCGATAAAGAACGTTATAGAAAAATTATTGAAATTTGGTCAAATGTAAAACGGAAAGTTGATGAAGCGGTCCCTCTTTCTCTTGATCCTTTGGGTTCGGTCCATAATATGGTCAGTTCCGCTGCGCGAGGCGATTGGAACCAAGTTTCTCAAATGTCGGGAATGAAAGGGTTGGTGAGGAATCCGGCCGGAAAAATCATTGAGCTGCCGATCCTTTCTTCTTATAAGGAAGGCCTTAACGTTTTGGAGTATTTTATTTCCACTCATGGCGCGAGAAAAGGAATGGCGGACACGGCTTTGAAAACAGCCGCCGCCGGCTATCTGACTAGGCGTTTGGTGGATGTTTCCCAGGAAATAATAATTCAAAAAGAAGATTGCGGCACTAAAGATGGATTTGAAATCAGGCGGCGCGACGGAGAAGATTACGGAAAAAAACTTTCTTTCCGCATTTTTGGCCGGACTTTGGCTAAAGATATTAAAGATAAAAACGGAAAAATCTGGTTTAAAGCCGGCCATCTTTTAACTTTAGATGACGCGGAAGCGATTGAAGCCGCGGAAATAAATTCTTTAATTATCCGTTCGCCGATAACCTGCAAGGTTTTGCGCGGTCTTTGCCAGACTTGTTATGGTTATGATTTGGGAAATAATGAAAAAGTTAAAATAGGCGAAGCAGTCGGAATTGTCGCCGCCCAGGCGATCGGCGAGCCCGGCACTCAATTGACGATGAGGACTTTTCATACCGGCGGCATCGCCACGGCCGGCGACATTACTTTGGGCCTTCCGCGAGTGGAAGAAATTCTTGAATTAAGAACACCGAATAATCCCGCGATTATTTCGGATGTTGACGGTCAAGTAATTGAAATTAGCGAGAAAGACAAAGAAAAAAAGGTAAAAATTCTTTCGGAATTGTCGGACAAAAAATCTAAAAAGAAAACAGAGATCAAGGAATTTGTTATTCCATTCGGCCGCGCGCTTTTAGTGCAAAAAGGCGAAGAAATAAAAATAGGCCGTCCGCTTTCTGACGGCGCGGTGGAAATTCCTCTTCTTTGCAAATTGGCGGGCGAAGCGGCGGCCCAAAATTACGCTTTAAACGAAGTCAGTAAAATCTACACTTTACAGGGCGCGTCAATAAACGACAAACATATTGAGGTGGTCGTTAAACAAATTTTTTCCCGCGTGATGATAAAAAAATCCGGCGACACTTCTTTCAGTATCGGCGATGTAGTGGAAAATTATATGCTTGTTCAAGAAAACGAACGGATTAAAAAAGAAAAAGGAGAACCGGCTCAAGGCGTTCTTTGGCTAAAAGGCATTACGAAAGTGGCGCTGACCACTTCCAGTTTTCTCTCCGCGGCTTCTTTTCAGGAAACTTCCAAAGTGTTGATAAACGCGGCTTGTGCCGGAAAAGAAGATAAACTTTTAGGGCTTAAGGAAAATGTGATTATCGGCCGCTTGATTCCGGCCGGCACCGGTTTTTGGCAGCTGAAAAAATAAAGATTTAAAAAATGCCGATGGCTCGTTTCGCTTCGCGAAACATCGCTGCGGCTTTCAACTCTCAACGCGAGACAAACTGTAAAGACACACAACAATTCTTTCCAAGTTATTTGTGATGGTGTTATCATATATATATGAAAATATTCATCCGTTTCTTTTTAGTCGTTCTTTTTGTATCTTTTTCGATCCCGCTTTTTAGTTTTGCCCAAACAACAACTTCCTCAGATGCGCAGACCATCATCCAGCAGCTCCAAGAACAGATCAAAAATCTTCAGGCCAAAATTGTTTCATTACAGGCAGAACTTACATCCACAAAGGCAGAAGTCAGTTCAATTCAGGAAGAACTGCGCCTTACAAGAATTCTTCGCAAAGGCGCAACAGGAGACGATGTAAAACAGCTCCAAGAGTTTCTTAAACAATTTCCTGATGTATATCCCGAAGGGCTGGTTACGGGATATTTTGGGTCTCTTACAGAGGCAGCTGTAAAAAAATTCCAGGAACAGCAAGGGATAGTAACAGAGGGAGATTTTAGCACAACTGGCTTCGGCCAAGTCGGCCCCAAGACAATTGTTAAACTTAATGAAATTGGCGTGATGGCATCTGTCCCGTCAATTCTTTCAGAGGCAATCCCAGCCGTTCCTTCCGAATCTGTTGGTTTAACCGGAACCACAACTGTGCCTGCGATACCGGCAATAGCCGCAGAGCAAGCGACTACTACTTCAACAGAGTTTCTCTGCGCTCGCGATTTTTCTTATTGCACGACCCAAAAAGAATGTACTGCATCAGGATTCTTTTGGTATACAATATCTTGCCATCCCAGTCCGCCTCCTTCACAGTCGTGTGCCGCTTCATATAACTATTGCAGCTCAATTGATTGTTCCACAAACGGATGGTATTGGTGCAGAAATAGTTGTTATGGGTTTGCTGAGGCATGTCTCGGGCAAATCCCATCTGCTGCGTCAACTTCAACCTCGTTATCTTCGCCGCCTCCTTCCACTATGACTACAACTACAACATCAACAACAGAAACGACAGTTTCCACAACAACTTCAAATACAACATCTGCAACAACAGATATTGAATCTCCTTCCACTCCGGCGTATCTTACCATTAATGACTTATCATCAACGCGAATTTATCTTTCATGGGTAGATCCTAATGATAATATAGGAGTGACAGGATTTAAATTATACCGGAATGATTCTATCATTAATCTTTCTCATTCTTCTTCTTTATGTTGGGGAAGTTGTTTTTATACTGATACCGGTCTTTCGGCTGAGACTTCTTATAGTTATACCATTGCCGCATATGATGCTGCCGGGAATCTTTCGCCGCGGAGCAATTCTGTCAGTGCTACTACACGCAGTATTACGACTGCCGCCACAACTACAGCTGGCATAAGTGGTTCCTGTTTATTAAAAAATAGTAACACACGCGCTCCTTCATTTTATGCCCCTGATGTTGGCATAGGATATGCAAAACTTACAAAACCGGGAATAAATGATATTGAGGATATGCGAAGCGCATGCACAATCGCCGACTACGACTACTTGCTTCAGCAGTTCTGTACGATAAATACTATTATTTCTGATCCTTCAGGTTGGAAAACGTATGCACTCCCAGAAGTTCTTACTTATTTTGCTGATGGAAGCGTTCAGATTGAAGCTCAAAGGTGCGCAGGGGCTGGCGCTGTTTGTATCGGGCGCATATCCTGTCCCAGCGCATTGAATAGCACCCGAAGCAATTTTGCTTCCGTTCTTGAATCTATTTCTTCAATTCTAAAAAATCTCTTGGAGGCGTTGCAACAAATGTAGTTATTAAATTGCGTTATTTTTTTATTTTTCTATATGCCGATGGTGGGAGTTGGTCACGAATAATTTGCTTCGCAAATTTTCGCGACCCTTACAGGGTCTGTACACCTTTTGGATAATTTACTTCGCTTTGCTCATAAATTATCTCAAAAGGTCTTGCGGAAGCTCCAAGTATTCGCTTCCTCACCCGCTTCGCTCGTTTCGCTTCGCGAAACATCGCTGCGGCTTTCAACTCCCAACGCGAGACAAGCAGTTGTCTCGCTCCACGGCTAATTCACTTCGTTCATTATGCTCTAATCATACACTTTGCGCGAACTTTTTTTGAACGAAAGGACTGACGCGCACCTCGTCCGCTCCCTGCGGTCGCGGGAGCAAAAACCAAAAATTTTCCTTACCTTTCTTCTTTTCCTCGGCGGGGGGTGTGGGGGGAGCCGACAAAAAATGGAAAGGAAATTTTTCTGACGCGCACCTCGTCCGCTCCCTGCGGTCGCGGGAGCAAAAACCAAAAATTTTCCTTACCTTTCTTCTTTTCCTCGGCGGGGGGTGTGGGGGGAGCCGACAAAAAATGGAAAGGAAATTTTTGGTTTTGCTTCGCCGCTTCAGACTACTAAAAGAGCAATCTTATTTTAACATTTTTGTTTACTCTTTTCTTCGTCCTCGCGGCGAGACGAGGCGCTTACTCCCCGCGTTTGGTGGTAGCTCTAAATTTTGTGCCTCCAACCGAGTTCGGTGGTAACTCCTTAAAATGGATTGTGCATGGCACAAACAAATCTATATGTGCTTGCCCCACCCGCCCTGTGCGCGCACAAGCAGTCCATCCCTCGCCGTTTTTGAGGAACATTGTAAAACGGCGGGGATTGCTCCCTTAAATCCTAACCTTATGTAAAAATAAACCAACTCTGTTTAGTCGTATCTACTTCGTCAAAACCAACATTCGGGACATACTCAAACGCCATATTGCTTTTGGAATCGCGGTACTTTTCAAGTATCACATCAGATTCTTTATCAAAATCTATTTCATCACCAAATTGTAGCGTGCTCAAGTCTGTCCCCGCGATACCAAAAGCAATCACTTTTCCGCTAGACAAAATTTCATAGCGAATCTGCATAAAACCAGAATCGTCCCTGTGAAATTTTGTTAGTTTGAATTTTGAGTCACTCATTTTACCGTAGTTAATAAAATTATTGAACTTTGGTCAGAGGTACATCGACATAGTAATTGCTCTTCATATATTGGCTTGGGTAATCACTCACCCAGCTTATAGTTTGATTTTCTCCCCACTTAAATGGGCCTGGTAAATAAGTACTGCTCGAATCAACGCCACCAAATTGCCGTATAAATTTTTTTCCGTTTTGGTCGGTTGCATCTACTATGAATAAATACTTTTTCGCACTATCCATGCCCATGTGAGAGAACAGAAAAACATGAGTGGCAGACAAATTATTATCCGCATAAACAGAAATAATTTGTGGGTTATTAGCGGCATAGCCATCCAAAGCTGCGCCACCACGGAGTGCGGTATACTCCATTAAATAAACATTTGCAGTGGTTGGCATTTCTGTAATCAGTACTACGCAATTATTGCAACTATCATTTACATTTCCGTAATTATTACCGTTCGGCCAAGATGCTTGACCACCATAGTTAAGCCGCTTAGGTAATAGCAGAGAAGTTGTCGGAGTTGGGGTAGGGGCTGGGGTAACGCAATCTCCGTTTTGCAAAATTTTTCCTGCAGGAATAGTTGTTTGTAATCCCGAAATATTTGGACACAGATCAGTTGGTGGAGGCGTTGCTTGCGCAACAACACATACATTTCCTGTTGCAGTCATTCCTCCTGGAACTGTTGTTTGTACGCCTTCAATATTTAAGCATACATCTACAAAAGTATTTTGCGGTGTTGTTACGGTGGGTGGAGTGCTAATAATATTTCCTTGAGAATCTATAACTGTTCCATTCGGTAGCGTAAAAGTCTTTGGCTTTGTTGTGCTTGGCTGATTTGGTGTAGTTGTTTCTGCTTGAGCAGCGGCGTTTGATGGAGCAGTTATGGTCGCGACAATTTCATTAGCCTTTGTTCTACTCATCACTCCAAAAAATCCGGTGGAAGGTAAATTATATTTTGTTTGGAAGCACTTAACAGCTTTCAGTGTAAGCAATCCAAAATAACCCGTCGAATTAACACTTAGGCAGTCTTCGCTCGCAAGTAAATCTTGCAACTCGATCACTGCTTGTCCTCGTGCGCCATATTTTAAACTAGTATCGAAAGAAGCCGACGCAACTACCGGTGAGAGCATCAGTAAACCTGCGATGACTGCTAATGTATAGTTTTTCATAATTTTTTATTTTATAAAATAATTTAAATCCTTTTTATACAATTCGGCAAATTTCTTAAGTTCCAAAATATCCAACCTCTGTTCTCCGACCTCAACGCGGGACACATACGATTGCGTGCGTTTCAACTTTTTAGCGACATCTATTTGGCGTAAACTTGCTTCAAGCCGAGCTTTTCGCAGTTTTCCGACAAAATCGCCATATTCCTTTGTTCGTATTGTATCTACCATAATACTATCAGCGTATATGCTGGATTGCAATACCTAAACTTTGCATATTGTGGTAAACTGAATTTAGTAGCGGCGAAGCAAAACCAAAAATTTCCTTTCCATTTTTTGTCGGCTCCCCCCACACCCCCCGCCGAGGAAAAGAAGAAAGGTAAGGAAAATTTTTGGTTTTTGCTCCCGCGACCGCAGGGAGCGGACGAGGTGCGCGTCAG
>JACPLO010000010.1 GCA_016186495.1 Candidatus Niyogibacteria bacterium | reverse complement strand
TATGGCGGAATGGGCGAAGGAACCCCTTCCTGCACACCATCGACACACCGGCATAAAAAAAACCGAAGAACTTTACGCTGAATTCAAAACGGCTTGAAATTTCCCCGAAAAACGGCTGGCGAGCCCGCGTAGCGGGCGAGCCAATGACTTCATTTCCTAACTGGCGGTGACGATGTCCCGAAGTTTGAACCGAAAAAGTGGCTCAAATTCAAAGATATTGATAAAAGCATACAGGAATTAAGGCGCATTTTCAAAGTTCACCCGGAATGGTTTGAGACACCTAAGTCCAAATCTGACAAAGGCAAAAATGTCATTGATTATTCAATTTAGTTAAGCGCTCATTATTGAATGGCCGAAACAAAAACCCCTATTTGGGGTTTTTGTTTTTTGGTTTCGATGGAAAAACCTAGACCACGTCGTAGAAAGTGCGCCACACAAGACCAGCCTTCCCCATTTTGTTAGGTGATTGAAATGTTCCAAAGGCATCTTTTAAAGCCAGAGCAACATCTTTCTTTTTTTTCTCCCAAAGAATGAATGGGTCTTCTGTCCATTTCCAACCACGATGATCAATATACTTCCTAAAAGACGCAAGTATTGGGTAAATAAATGCGTCAGGATATGAAATCGTCATCGAACCTCGGATAAATCTAAGGGGGCGAGGATTCTCGGTGTGTGTTGCAACCCCCATGGTTGTATTTTTTCCAAATGAACCACCCATGGTATTATATGCCTTCGGAAGATCTTGGTAGATGGTGTCACGAAGCTGAACAACATCGGGCAAGATTTTGCTTGCCTTCTCAATAATGTATGTACGTTTTTCGCCTTTCTCGTCTGAGCTCGCATAGTGGTCTACCACTGCTCCTTTTGAGGAGTATGCTTCTACTGGATGATCGTTTCGATCAAAGTTATCAAGACAATATATATACGAGAGTATCTCTCTGATAGAAATATCCTTTCGTTTATTGCTATCATTGAGCTCAAACTCAGAATATGCAATCCGATCTTTATATAGTGGATCAGTTAGTGCGTTCTTGATTGATTCGTATGATCGCGCAAGATTTTCCAGTGATTCGTCCTTTACTGCACGGGAACGATTTCTCCCATCAACGATACCGACCAACCAATCATGATCAATATTGCCAACAATACACTCCACTTTTACTTGAGCATTTTCAATTGGCCCCAGAGTAAGGGCGTGCTGGATAGCTTCAAAAGTGTGTCCGCCATTAGCAATACCGTGCTTCTCTTTTTCTGAGAACAGAACGGTAACTGTATTGGTCTTGTTGTCAAACTCCACTAATGGTGTGACAATCGTGATACCAAGATTACGGAAAATCATTTCCTCGGGATTATTCCTAAGAGTATCGACGATTGCATTAAAAACATCACTACGTTTTTGCGTATCACGCACATTAACTTCACGCCACTCTGCCCACTTCGAGGGTATATTGCTAACTGGTAAGGTAAATACGCACAGTTTTCTGCCATCAACCGCTTCGTGCTGGTGACGGAATGAGGAAACCTTGAACTTGAATGTTTGGTTGTTTGTTGTAGTCATAAATAAAAAACGCTTAATGTTAATTTAAGCGCTAACAGATACACACCCCCTAATATTTAAGACACAGGGCTCGACCTGTTATCTGTTCGTGAGAAGATATTTCACTCCTACACCCGCATATGCGGATTGGCAAGCGCGCTTAACACTACACCAATACAAGTATTATTTCAGAAAAAATTTCGTAAGTCAACGAGAGTTATTAACAGTCGAGACAATTCAAGAGGCAATCTCAAAAATCTTTTTTACCAAACTTGTTCGTGCATAAAATGCACGGCTGACCGAGCCATGACCGGGGCCTTTCGTGCGAGCCTGTATCCATTTGCCGTCTTTCCCCGTCAAAGCTTCAAAACCTTGCTTGATAAGTTTGTTGCGAATGAAATCATAATCAGTTTTAATTTCTTTTATTAATTCGTCGTCCTCTGCAAAATCTAAACTTGTAACTTTGAGTAATTTTGCTTCCTCGGAATTTATACCGTTCCATTCTACCGCACAAAACACGATGGTTTTGAGCTTTGCCCAACAATAACTTTCAAAAAACGAATGGACTTTTAATTCTTCGGGATTAATCATTGTGATTGCCATTGTTTCTTTAGGTACAAGCTCACCTTTTACTTTACGAAAAGCAACCGATTTTAATTCATAAGTAAGTCCATTCGGAGCTTTTGAGATGTTTGTTTCCAATCCTGCCAAGCGTTCCAAAACAAGACCTTTCCAGCCCTTATTTTGCTTCCCAGTTTCATAAGTCGTAATGCCGTGCTTCAAGGCCAATTTTCGCAAATCTTGGCCGATATGCTTTTTCAAATTCTTTATTGCTGTTGCGCGGGTGATGATTTTCATACTTTTTTAGCAAATTTATTTTTCAAATTGCGATCCAATTCTTCAAATCGCTTTATTGATACATCCAAATACTTCGGTTTAGTATCAACGCCAATAAAGTGTCGCCCCAAAAGATAGGCGGCAATTCCAGTTGTTGAACTTCCGGTAAACGGATCAAGAATTAAGTCGCCTTTGTTAGTTGAAGCAAGAACAATTCTTTTTAGCAAATCCTCCGGCTTTTGTGTTGGGTGCTTACCGAATTTCTTTTCTACGGTTTTCGGCGTACCCATGGCCCAAACTGAACGCATTTGCAAACCAGGTTTCTTTAGCTGATCTTCTGACCAATTGCCGTTTTTCATTAAATCGTAATTGAAAATATGTTTTGCCTTTTTATCTTTACGCGCCCAAATCAAAGTTTCGTGGCTCGCGGTGAAATAACGACAACTTAAATTTGGCGATGCATTCGGCTTGAACCAAACAACATCATTGAGGATGTGGTATCCAAGCGATTGCAGGGCATGACCGCATTGATAGATTGAATGATAAGTGCCGCTAACCCAAAGAGTGCCATGAGGCTTCAAAACTCTACGGCACGCCTCCATCCATTTGTAGTGAAAATCGTAATCATCTTTAAAGCCCTTGCTCTTGTCCCAATCTCCTTTGTTGACGCTAACCATTCGTCCAGCGTGAACCGTAATGCCTCCGTTTGAGAGATTGTAAGGAGGATCGGCAAAGACCATATCAACCGAGTTTTTGGTAAGTTCAGCTAACAAGTCCAAGCAGTTGGCATGGTAGAGCTTAAATTTTGGTTTTTCATAATATGATTGCATATCCGCCTTATTTTACCTTGGTTCAAAGTTGGTAATCTGGCGGAGGGTACAGGATTTGAACCTGTGATGCCTTTCGGCATATCCGCTCTCCAAGCGGACGCACTAGACCGCTATGCGAACCCTCCTTGAACGATTATTTTTTATTCCAATTTATCCTGATTGTCTGACTTTTTTTCTCTGACCTGCTCGTAAGTTCTTACGCGGTTTCTCCCCTCATTTTTAGCCAAATAAAGCGCTTGATCGCTTTGATTTAAAATTTCATCAAAACTTAAATTTTTTTTATATTCGGCGACCCCAATGCTTACCGTAACCCCGGCTTCTTTTTGAACGATTTTTCTAAGTTCTTCAGCTTTTTTAAAAGCCTCGGCCAGATCGGCGTTAAAAAAAATCATCGCGATTTCTTCGCCTCCCCAGCGGCAAACGGTATCCGTTTCTCTGGTGTTTTCTTTAAAAACGCGCGCGACTTCTCTTAAAATTCTATCCCCTTCCAGATGGCCTTTTTCATCATTGATTTTCTTGAATTTATCAATATCGGCAATGGCAAAGCTCACGGCAACGGGAATTATTTCACCTTCGCGTCTTTCTTTTGATTCCGGATCCGATATTATTGAAACAATTTTTTCGCTTTTTTTCGTAAAATGCCTTTTATTATAAATGCCGGTCAGATAGTCGTTTTCCAGCTCCTCATTTAATTTTTCAATAATATCTTTCTGATTTTTATTTTCCGTTCTCAAACTCGCGTTTTCCCGCTCCGCTTCCGTCAACTTTTCTTCCAATGCTTTTATTTCGGTTTTTTTAAAAGATTGAGAACCAAAATCTTTGTATTCATATTGTTTTAATTTTTCTTTCATAATTTTAAATTTTTTGTATAACCTGTATAAAATTTATTATCTTTTTCAAAGATTAACACATATACATAATAAAACATATTATTATAAAAAAATTTAAAATTATTTAACAGGGTAAATTTTCAACCCCCGTAAAACTTTGATTCTTTCTTCAATCGGCGGACGGGTCACCCCATACCATCGCCTTCGGCGAGCTACGGGGCGAGACTCATTGCAATTCGTGTTCATACGGACATATTGCGTAATTTGGAAATTCTTTCTTCAATCGGCGGATGGGTCATAAATAATTTTGCCAAAGTTCCGTGTTGCCGGCCGTGAGGATCTGAAATCCATAAATGAGCCGTGGCATTGTTGGCAACGCACGACGGAGACGCGTCCGCGGAAATTTTTTCCAGCGCCTTAGCCAATCCTTCGGGGTAACGGGTAAGCAGAGCGCCTGAAGCGTCGGCTAAAAATTCGCGCTTGCGCGAAATGGCAAGCTGAATCAGCATTGCCGCAATCGGCGCCAAAATTGACAAAATAATTCCGATAATCATCAAAATCGATCCGGCTTGTCCGCCTTCCCTGTCATCGCGCCTTCCAAAACCGCCCCAGAAAGACGAGCGCAAAAACATATCGGAAATAATTGAAACAAAACCGGCCAAAACAACGATAATCGTTGAAAGCAACATATCACGATTGCCGATGTGCGACAATTCGTGCGCCAAAACTCCTTCAAGTTCGCTTCGGTCCAGTTTTTCCAGCAAACCGTCCGTCACGGCGACTGCGGCGCGCTCGGGATTTCGGCCGGTGGCAAAAGCGTTCGGCTGGCGTTCGTGAATCAAATAAATTTTCGGCAAAGGCAAATCGGCGGCGATGCAAAGATTTTCAACTACATTATAAAGTTCGGGAAAACTCGCTTTTTCAGCCGGAATTGCCCGCGCCATTTTCAAAACGATTTTATCCGAATACCAATAGGCGGCAACATTCATCAAAACGCTAAAAATAACCGCGAAATACAAAACCGACGGATTGGCGTAAATCCTTGAAAAAGCCCAGCCAACGCCGATGATTACAATGAGAAAAATCGTAAAAAGCAGCCAAGTCTTGCGGATATTTTTCCCCTGATAAGTATTATAGAGGGACATTAATTTTATGTTTATGCTTACATTCCCATTCCGGGCATGCCGCCCATTCCGGATGCGCCGCCCGCGGGCGGATTTTTTTCAGGAATTTCAGCCACCACCGCTTCGGTGGTTAAAAGCATGCTGGAAGCGGAAACCGCGTTTTGAAGCGCCGAACGGGTAACCTTAGTCGGATCAACAATGCCGGCTAAAATTAAATCTTCATATTCTCCGGTCGCGGCATTATAGCCATAATTTCCTCTTTTCTTTCTAATCTCTTCCACCACCACGGAACCGGAAACGCCGGCGTTATGAGCGATCTGCCAAAGCGGTTTTTGAATGGCGTTAAAAAGAATTTTAGCGCCAACCCACTCGTCGCGATCCCCTTCTTTTTCCATAGAATCCAAAAGTTTTTTCAAAGAGTCCAAAGTGCGCACAAAAGCCACGCCGCCGCCGGGAACCACCCCTTCTGCAATCGCCGCTTTGGTGGCCGAAACCGCGTCTTCAATGCGATGCTGTTTTTCTTTTTGTTCTATTTCAGTGGCCGCCCCGACCCGAATCACCGCCACGCCGCCCGAAAGTTTAGCCAGCCGTTCCTCTAATTTCTCGCGGTCAAATTCCGAATCGGTCTGCCCGATCTGAACGCGAATTTGATTGATTCTTTTTTCAATATCCTGTTTTTTTCCGGCGCCGCCCACAATCGTGGTGTTCTCCTTTGTGGAAATCACTTTCTTGGCTTCTCCAAGCATGCTAAGTTCCGCGCTTTCCAACTTCATCCCTGCTTTTTCAGAAATCATCTTTCCATTGGTGACCGCGGCGATATCTTCAAGCATTTCCTCGCGGCGATCGCCAAATCCCGGCGCTTTGATCGCCAGAGCGTTAAAAGTGCCACGGAGCTTATTAACCACCAAAGTGGCTAAAGCGTCTCCCTCCACTTCTTCCGCGATAATTATCAAATCTTTTTTTCCGGATTTTGCCAATTTTTCCAAAAGCGGCAGAATTTCATTGATAGATGAAATTTTCCGATCCGTGATTAAAATATGAACGTCGTCATAAACCGCCTCCATTCTCTCGGCATTAGTGATCATATAAGGAGAAATGTAGCCGCGATCAAATTGAAGGCCTTCCACGACTTCATAAGAAATGCCGAAAGTCTGGGCCGCTTCCACGGTCACCACGCCGTCTTTTCCCACAATTTTTATCACTTCGGCGATTTTTTCGCCGATCGCCGGATCTTTCGCGGAAATAGTCGCCACTTGAGCGATTTCTTCTTTTTTCTTGGCGGAAATCTCAATGGAAATTTCCTTTAATTTTTTCACCACGGCTTCGGCGGCTTTTTCAATGCCGCGCTTGACGCCAACGGGACTGGCGCCGGCGGCGATGTTTTTTAATCCTTCTGTGACAATGGCTTGCGCCAAAAGAGTCGCAGTGGTCGTTCCGTCACCGGCCACATCGTTAGTTTTAGTCGCGACTTCTTTGATAATTTCCGCGCCCATATTTTCCACTTTATCTTCCAGTTCAATTTCTTTGGCAATGGTTACACCATCATTGGTAATCGTCGGCGCGCCAAATCCTTTATCCAAAATCACGTTACGGCCTTTTGGCCCAAGCGTGATCTTAACCGCATTAGCTAAAGTATCCACTCCTTTTTTTAAAGCCTCGCGCGCTTTTTCGTTAAAAACAATTTGTTTTGCCATATAAATTTAGCGATTCTTAAATTTATTTTATTCAAGAATCGCGAGGATATCTTCTTCTTTGGCGATTAAATATTCTTTATTATCGACCTTAATTTCACTGGGGCCGTATTTTGAAAAAAGAACGGTTTGGCCTTTTTTAACGAAAAGCGGAATAATTTTTCCGTCATCGCTTCTCTTGCCTTCGCCCGCGGCAACTACTTTCCCTTTTTCCGGCCGCTCTTTTTCCGCGGTATCCGGAATCACAATGCCGGATTTGGTTCTCAAATCTTCGGCGATTGGTTCAATCAAAACCCGATCGCCAAGAGGTTTAATGTTAATTTTTGCCATAATTCAAATAAAATTTAGATTTAGCAGTCTTGACCAAAGATTGCTAATGTAAGTATTTTAGACAAATTAAAAACTCTGTCAACCCCGTTAGAAAGCTCGCTTTGCAAATTATAATAATTAAATATTTTCAACATAAAATTATTATTAACTTTCTAACGGGATCAACTTCGGTTTGAAATTCAATCATTAATAAAAAAGAAGGCGGGTTCGCCTTCTTTTTAGAATTTTTGTTAAAAACTTAAAATTTTTTCCTTTTTATCGCTTTTTTAAACGCTTTTTTAGAAAAAACAACGTGTTTTTTTCTTTTTTCTCTGCGCCCGTTATTTTTCAAAACATATTTTATTTTCTTGGCATTCACATTTTTCATCACTCCGTTCCCCGTCTCCACGAGATACATTTCATAAAAATGAAAATTAATTGAAAAAGCGTTATCCCAACCCGCGATCGTGCCTATTTGAGGCGAGCAACCTTTTATTTTTATCAGCACTCTTTCACCGCAAGCAAAACGCGGCGCCAGCCATCCTTGTTTCCGGCATTTTCTGGCTTCCATTTCGCTAAAATACGACTCGCCGCATATTTCACAACAAAACAAAGATTCTTTATCCACGCCATTACCGGCTTCAGGGTCCGCCAAATAAACAAGCTTAAAACAATAATCGGAATTTAAATAAAGAAATTTTCTGTTTATTTTTTCCACAATTTTATCGGGCCTAAAATTGCGGAATAATTTATGCCACGCCCAATGATCATCGCGATTCACCAAAATAACGTTTTGACCGCCGCTCTTGCCGCCGATTGATCTTGGCCGGCGATGATGGCGGCTGTTTTTATTCGCCGACGAAAAATGGCGGAAAAACAATCCATCCGCTTTTCTATTTATTTTTATTTCCTTTCCAAATTTTAGAACATTAATTTTATACGCCGGATCAAGCCAAACGGCGTTAATAATCATCGCTATTTCAATTTCCGTCCTGTTGTCAAAAAGCCAGCGCCACGCCCCTTCATCTAAATCAATCTGATTATTTTCCAATATCAACCTCCGTATTTATCTGATAAACTTCTATCGAAGTAAATTATTAAAAAACTTAATAATATTATCTTACTATTTTTTTAAATTTTAACAAAATCTGTTTGCTAAAATTTAAGCGCGCGGGCCAGCCATTGGCCGGTTTGAGATTTTTTATTTTTAATAAGATCTTCAACCGTGCCTTCCGCCACGATTTCTCCGCCTTTTTCGCCTCCTTCCGGCCCTAAATCAATAATCCAATCGGCATTTTTTATTATTTCAAGATTATGTTCAACTATCAAAACAGAATTCCCTTTTTTCACTAAAGAAGAAAGAATGGATAAAAGTTTTTGCGTATCAGCGCTATGAAGACCGGTTGTCGGTTCGTCTAAAATATAGAGCGTTCGGCCGGTTTCTTTTATCGCCAGCTCGTCGGCCAGTTTGACCCGCTGGGCTTCCCCGCCCGAAAGAGTCGTCGCCGGCTGGCCGAGTTTTAAATATCCCAAACCTACTTCCGCCAAAACCGCCAAACGCCGCTGAATTTGAGGAATGTCTTTAAAAAAAACAAGCGCTTCTTCTACAGGCAAATCCAGCGCCTCGGCGATGTTCAGATTATTATGGCGCACGTCAAGAACCTCCCGACAATATCTGGCGCCGCGGCATTCTTCGCATTCCACGTAAATATCCGGCAAAAAAACCATTTCTATTTTTTTCATCCCCTGTCCTTCACATTCTTCGCAACGCCCGCCTTTAACGTTAAAACTAAAATGGCTTGTTTTAAAACCGCGGCGCCGGCCTTCCTGATTTTCAGCGAAAAGGTCGCGCATAAAAGAAAAAATGCCGGTGTAAGTGACGGGATTGGAGCGCGGTGTCCGGCCGATCGGCGACTGATCCACGATCACAACCTTATCCAAATGTTCCATTCCGGTAATTTCTTTATGTTTTCCCGGCAAATCCTTGGCGCCGTAAAAATGACGGCGTAAAGCCAAAGCTAAAATATCGCCGATTAAAGTGCTTTTTCCCGAACCGGAAACGCCGGACACGCAAACCAATAATCCTAAAGGAATTTTTACGTCAATGCCTTTCAAATTATGTTCGCTCGCGCCTTTAATCGTAAGTTTTAAAATTTTTGAATTTGATTTTAAAAATTTATGGTCAACGATTTCCACTTTTTTTCTGGCGGTAAAATAATCGGCAGTGAGAGTTTTAACCCGTTTTAATTCGTTCGGCGTCCCTTCAAAAATTATTTCGCCGCCGCCGCGGCCCGCGCCGGGACCGAGATCAATAATCCAATCCGCGGATTTAATGGTTTCCAGATCATGTTCCACCACCAAAACCGTATTGCCGGCATCTCTTAAATTCTTAAGCGCCATTAAAAGGCGATGATGATCTTGGGGATGGAGCCCGATTGATGGTTCATCTAAAACGTAAATTACGCCGGTCAAATCAGAACTAATTTGTGTCGCTAATTTGAGGCGTTGAGCTTCGCCGCCGGCTAAATCAACCGAAGATCTTTCCAAAGTAAGATAATCCAATCCCACTTCCGTTAAAGATCGCAAACGTTTTATTATTTCAGAAATCAAAGGAGTCGCCAGCGCGGCTTGTTTTTTTTGAAGATTACCGGAAAGCCGGCTGAAAAACGCGAGCAGCCGGCTAACCGGCATTTTAGAGATATCAGTTATGCTGTATTTTTTCTTATCGCTTAAATTTAAAAATATTGACCGCGCTTCCAATTTTAATCTTTTTCCTCCGCAAGCCGAACAAAGAGTTTCTCTCATATAACGTTCCAATTCCGAACGCGTTCTTTCCGAATCAGTTTCGCGCCACCGTTTTTTAAGATCAGCCGCCACGCCTTGAAAATTTCCGGCCTTATCTTCCGGTCGGCAAGCCGAATCGCCAAAAATCACCAATTCAACGGCTTTTTTTGATAAATTTTTAACCGGCACATTCAAACTGAATTTATGCTTCTGGGCCAAATCTTTCAGCATCCATTCCTGCCAAGATTCTTTGCCCGCGGCCGAAGAAAAACGCGCCCAAGGATGGATTGCCCCTTCCGCCAGCGTCAAATCCTTATTAGGAATAATCAATTCCGGATCCGCTTCCAAACAATTTCCCAGACCGCTGCATTTTTCGCAAGCCCCCTGCGGATTATTGAAAGAAAAAAGCCGCGGTTCCAAAGCCGCCAAAGAAAAACCGCAGTCAACGCAGGAAAAATTCCGGCTGAAAATTATTTCTTGAGCGCCTTTGAAAGAAACAAATTCAACGGCTGAAGACGCGGCTTGGCCGTCAGCCAAGGAAACGACCGCCGTTCCTTTACCAAGAGAAAGCGCGGTTTCAAGAGATTCCATTAAACGCGCTTTTTCCGTTTCTTTATCCAAAATCAAACGATCAACCACCACCTCAAGAGTATGTTTTTTTTTGTAATCTAAATCTAAATCAAGCGCTTCTTCAATTCTCATAATGCCGCCGTCAATTCTAACCCTTAAAAATCCTTGTTTTCTTATTCCCTCCAGCGCTTTTTTATGTTCTCCTTTTTTTGCGCGCGCCAAAATGGCAAAAATAAAGAGCAAACGGCCCGCCTTTTGGCGGCTCTCTCGCATAATTGCCTGAAACATTTCCTCAACGGTCTGTTTTTTAAGAAGTTTTCCGCATTTCGGGCATTGCGGCTCTCCCAACCGGACAAAAAGCGCCCGCAAATAATCATAAATTTCAGTAATCGTGCCGACCGTGGAGCGAGAATTTTTCGCCAGATTTTTTTGGTTAATGGCAA
This sequence comes from Candidatus Niyogibacteria bacterium, assembly GCA_016186495.1. Taxonomy (GTDB): domain Bacteria; phylum Patescibacteriota; class Minisyncoccia; order JACROR01; family JACROR01; genus JACPLO01. The sequence continues at coordinate 86,983 of JACPLO010000010.1, read as the reverse complement.
TGGCCGGAGATAGACCGGAAATCTCTTCCACTTCGGGCTTGTTTTTAACGTTTAAAAATTGGCGGGCATAACCGGAAAAAGAATCCAGCAAGCGGCGCTCGGCTTCGGCGTAAATCGTGTCAAACGCCAAAGATGATTTCCCCGATCCGGAAAGTCCGGTAATAACCGTTAATTTATTTTTCGGGATATCTAAAGAAATATTTTTCAAATTATGGACGCACGCTCCCTTGATGCTGATGAAATTTTGGTTCTTCTTTTTTTGCCCGGCCATAAATTATGTTTTATTAGTTTAATAATTTAATGATTCATCCCGTTAGAAATAGTTCCTTTAGAAATTTCTAAAAACTGCTGTGGTTAATAATAAAACATTTTATTGGTCTAAATAACATTTTAAGGTTTTGATTTCTAACGGGATTCATTATAGCGGCGAAAAAAGAAAAAAGCAATCCGTTACAGATTGCTTTTTTAAAAATTAAATAATTTTTAGATTTGGCGCGTAAATTCCAGTTCTTCTTTATCTTTGCTTTTTTTAAGCCGAATTTTCACAATATCCCCCTTGGCAATGCCGCCTTCATCTTCATCTTTGGCCAGTAGCTTATTCAGAGGATTTTCAATTCTTTTTTTAAAAACATTCAAAAGCGCGCGAGCGCCCAAAAAGATATTTGTCCGGTCTTGAATTTCGCTTAGCAGAAATTGTTTTACGCCTTCACAGATATAAAGTTTGAACGCCTTTGCGTTATTTTTTACACGTTCCTCCAATCCTTTTATTTGAAGTTCTAAAACTTCGGCCATTTCTTCTTGGTTTAGAAAATTACAAACCTCAACGCCTTCCTTGCCGATTCGGCCCAAAATTTCCGGCGAAACGGTTTTTTCCAATCTGGCTAAAACTATCTTATAGATTCTTTTAGAAGAATTTTCCGTCAGCTCGGAATGAAAACGAAGGCCGATTTTAGATCCGCTCATTTCTTCTTTAATCTCTTTGCTGGCGATATTTCCGGTTAAAGCGATAATGGTGTTGGTAAAATCCACCCTTTTGCCGCTCATTAGAGAAAGCGCGCCGTCGCTTAAAATTTCCAAAAGCATTTCCTGAAGCTTGGGATGAGCTTTTTCAAATTCATCAAAAAGCACCAGCGAAAAAAATCTTTTATTTTTTAATTGATTTTTTAATACCCAGATTCTCTCTATTAAAGATTCTATTTCTTTTAATATTGATTCTTTTTCCTGTTTCAAATTGGCGGAATTTATTGATTTTATTGATTCACTATGATATTTTAGCCGCTTTTCAAAATCTTCAATCATTTCCATTCGGCGGTAAAAATCATGTTTATCAATGTTGTTTTGCGATAAAAACGGTTCCTGATTATAGCCGACATATCCGGCCGGCGAACCGATTAATTGAGAAATTTCATGCCCGTTTTGAAAATTAGGGCAGCTAATGTGAGTATAAGCGCCAAGATTACCGAACAAAAAATCAGCGGTCGCTTTAATCAATTCTGTTTTTCCCACGCCGGTCGGACCTAAAAGAAAAATCACTCCTAAAGGCCGGCGCGGATCGCGAAAACCGGTTTCCCGGCGCAAAACAATGTCAACTATTCTTTTTTTAGCTCTTTCTTGGCCAACCACAAATCGGTTAAGATGAGAAATAATGTTTTTTTCCGCCCTGCCCGGAGAGAAATCAAAAACCTGCGCCTTATCAGCCATCGTCATTTTTCTTCACCTCCCGTCAAAACATTTTTTAAAAGGTTCAGTTTTTTTAAGACCTCTTCCAAACGCTCCGATAATTCTTTTTGAGCGGCGGAAAAATCTCTTTCATATTTTTCCGATGATTGGCGGTTTTCAGCTGAAAAATTTCTCTTTCCTGACCATAAATCTTCTTTAAAAGACGGGGAATCCCCCTTTAATAACGTATTTTCCGCCATGCCAATTAAATTATTTATCGTATTTTTTATCATTCGCATCTGCTGGCGTTCGCCATCCAAGCTTAAAAAACGAAATTTATAACTAAAAACCGCTTCTTTTTCCAGACAAACGCAATCCAGCCATTCATTTATGATTTTAATGAATTCTTTAAAATTTAAACAAAGTTCCATGCTAATCGCGGTTTTTTGAGAAAATAAAAACAAAAAAAGAAATTTCTCTTCTTTATCTTTATGATTATTCTCGGAAAAAATCGCAGCAATCTCCGCGCAAATACCGGCAAATTCAAAAAAATCTTCAATAATGCCGTTTTTTAATTTCTGGATTTCATTGCTTTGCCATTCTTCTTCGCTGATAGCCAGAACAGGCGCGATTTTTATAGCCGCGAAAAAACAATTATCTTGTTCTTCATTTTGGGAAAAACTGAAAACCCGGCAACGTCCCATCACTCGCACCCGCAAATCAAGGGGTGAAGCGTCAATTCTAAACGGAAATAAGCCGGTTATTCTGGCGATAACGCCCCATTCCCGCAAACAAACAGTGGAATCTGTCCGTTCAAAACAGACAATCGCTATTTCCATTTGCTTCTGATACCGCTCATTGAGAATGATTTTCAATTTCAAGTAATTTTTTTCAGAAATTTGCGGCAATTTATTGAGCGTTATTTCATATTCGCTGCCGGGCAAAAGAATGTAATTAATAAAAAATAAAGCGGGAATTTCTATAAGATCGTTTCTAATGTCATCTCTGATTTTTTTACTCTTTTTATCAGCCATTTTCACCTCCGTTTATTCCATTCGTTAAAGTTTAATTATCAAAGAATTCTTTACCCTATGGTAAAACAAAATTGCTTATTTAACAACTAATTTTACTTGTTTGTCCGATTATTGCGCAATCAGATGAAAAATTTGACAAATTTTTTGGCTTGAATTAAAATTAATTAAACTTTAAGAAAAAGGGCTTCCAGTGAAAACTGGAAACGACTCTATTCTTAAAGGGGAGTTTTTATATTGTTCTGAAGGCCAGCCTTCAGAATTTTTTTTTAGAACTTTTAAATTTAAATAAAGAATAAAAGGAGGGAATTAAATTGAAAAAAATAAGAATGAAGCGGATTTTAACGTTTTTGGCGGCATTATTTTTTATTTTTCTTTCTCCCGCATTTTCTGAAACACTTGATCCGGCGAATATGGCTGAACAAGAAATACTTGCTGAACAAAAAATACTTATTGAAGCGATGAAAAAAGTGGTGATTGTCAGGATTAAACTGCCGAGAAAAACGGATGGACGCGAACATAATATTACCGGAGCCGGCGCTTTTATAAAAGAAAACGGGTATATTTTAACCGCTTACCATATTATTGAAATGATCAGGGAAGACGAAGGAGAGATTGAGGTTTGTTATTTTCCGCCGAATGGCGAGATAGAAAATCTTGATTTTAATGAAAATTATGGAAAAGTGGAATGCGCGATTGCCCAATTAATCGGATATGACTCGGAGAATGATTTGGCTTTATTAAAGATAGATTTTAATAATTCCGATTATTTTAAATTCGGAAGAAACGCGGCAATCGGCCAAGCCATATTTACGATTGGGCACCCATTTGGGATTTCCTGGTCTCTCGATAAAGGCGTTATTTCCAAAGCATTGGCGGTGATAAAAACAACAACAAAAAAGATACCGCAACACTTTATCATTTCTGACGCACTGATGGTTCCGGGAAATTCCGGCGGGCCGTTAATCAATGCCAAAGGCGAATTACTCGGCTTAAATGTCAGATTTTCACCTTCAGGAATGAGTCTGGCTATCTCAAGTGAAGATATTGCCATTATCATCCCTCAACTTCTGGAAAAAGGGCCAATAAGCAAAAGTTTTATTGGAATAGATATCTATTCCAATAAAAAAATTTTGGGTTTGTTAATTACTAAGGTCTGCCCCGATAGTCCGGCTCAAGATGCTAATTTGTGGCCAGGCGATGTCATATTAGAAATAGACGGTAAACCTCAAAGAAATTTCATAGACATAGAAAGAGCAATAACCTTTCAGAAGCCGGGCACAATTGTAGAAATAAAAATACTCCGGCAAAAAGAAGAATTAACGCTGAAAATAAAATTAGCGTTAAAAATAAAAGATTTTTATTGAATTTTAAAACCGCCATAAACATTTATTAAATGTTTATGGCGGTTTTTATTAGAATCTCTATTGGTGGGCGACCGTTGCGGCCGCCCACCAAATGGCTCTCAAAAAGCCGTTGAGTTTTCCAGTAATTTCCAAAATTGATTTAACTGGTTATGTGATTATGTTCGCTATCACCACCGCATCCATCCGAGAGATTCCATACGTCAGCAATTTGCTCTCCAGTAAAGTCATACTTTTGAATCAGCAATTTTGCCAATCCACCATAGACATACCACCGCCAGCACTTACAACAGCACGGCCCCTTCTCGTGCGAATTTTGCATCGCATAATCGTATGCTTGTTGTTCTTCTGGCGTGAGCTCAATGTTATAGTATCTTTTTAATTTCTTGGCAAGGCTAGCTTCAATGTCATAAGGGTCAGGAGGAATTTCTTTAATTTCCGCATACTTCTTCAACCCTTCAACCTGTTCGCTATAGCGGTGCATACTCATTGCTGAACAGCACGAGCCTTGAAGGCGTTCTGAATCAGGCATTGATTCAATGGAATTGGCAAAAGACATAGAACAAGAGGAATTTCCGCTTTGGGACAATGCTTCAAACTTTGCCGCAAGTGCTTGTTGTGCAAACTCTGGTTTGGGACTTTTGGGTTTTAATCCTGCAATATAAATCATCCCCAAAATTATAAGAGTGGCGAATGTGGCAGAAATATATGTGTTCTTGCTCATAGATTACAGTTGATACACGTAGTTTATTGTGGATTGGTGCGGTCAGGGGGAATCGAACCCCCGTTTCGTCCTTGGCAAGGACGCATAATAGCCATTATACGATGACCGCTTTAAGATAAATTACGCTGCGGCTAAAACGAGTGAATATCGCCTTTTTCTTCTTCCTTTTTTTCTTCAAAAGGAGATTTTAGCTCTTTGGAATCAAAAGGCGCGGACGGCTGATTTTTTGAAGGCATAGGCATAGAATCTAAACTGTCGGAACCGAAAGAAACAGGCGATTGATTTTGGTTTTTCGGAAATATCGGAGTCGGCTCTGACGGCTGGACAGGCGGAAATTCTTTTGGAAATTCAAATTGTTTGAAAGGTTTTTCCAACGGAGAAACAGGCGGCTTTGATTCAGGCGGCATAAAAGGCGGAAATGTTTGCAAAGGAGGCGGTTGAGAAGATTGAGAAAATAAAGGCGGCATTTGTTTTTTTCTTGTTAAAAAAACAAAGACGGCAACGCCGAAAGCCAAAAACAAAGAAGCATAACGAAAAATAATAATAAAAGTTGGCGGAACATAAACGCCGAGATTACTAACGGTAAAACCGCCATAAAATCCCGCGCCAAAGAAAATTAAAACATTCAATATAATCAAGACCGCAATACCCCAAATAAGAGCTTTAAAAAAAATTTTTACCATATACTTTTATTATAACATTAGTTTAACAAAAGAAAAGTGGATAAAATTTTAGCGATTTTCTCTACTGATATGTGATATGCTGGGGAAGAGATTTGAACTCTTATGGGATTTCTCCCGCTAGCTTCTAAAGCTAGAGCGTCTGCCAATTCCGCCACCCCAGCATTTTAAAGAGGATAATTTTATTAAATTATATTACAACGATTTCTTTTTCTAAATCCAGATTAAATTTTTCCTGCGTTTTTTGTCTGCAAAAATCAATCAGTTGAATTACATCATCGGCGGTCGCTCCTCCGGCGTTAACAATATAATTAGCATGTTCTTCCGCGATCTTAGCGCCGCCGATTTGCTTGCCCTTTAATCCGCAATTCTCAATCAGCCAGCCCGCCGGAAATTTTCCTCCTTTGATTTTATTCCGCGGAATTAATTTTAAAAATTCCTCTTTGTTTTTTAATTCATCAATAATGATATTTTTAAACACGCAGCCGGCCGAAGGATAAGAAACGAGTTTGTTTCTTCTTTCCTCCAAAATTCCTTGGATTATTTTTTTGCTTTTTTCTAAATCGCCTTTTTCCAAATTAAATTCAACCTCTAAAATAATTTCACGATTATCCGGTTTTTTGAATCTGCTTCCGCGATAAATAAAATCGCATTTTTGGGCCGGATAATTTTTTATCCGCCAACCCGCGGCTCCGTTATTGCTTAAAATCGCGACATTCTTCACAAATTCGGATATGGAATGGCCGTAAGCGCCGGCATTGCCGGCCACCGCGCCGCCAACAGTCCCGGGAATTCCCGTTGCCCATTCCAAGCCAGTTAAATTAGCGTTAATTGACTCTCTAATCAACTGGCTAAATAAAGTTCCGGCTCCAGCCTTGATAATTTTGGCAAGTGAAATTTTTGAATTTTGGATTTTTATAGCCAAACCGCCGTATCCTTTATCGCGATATAGGATATTGCTTCCGCCGCCAAAAACAAAAAAAGGCAGATTTTTTTTTCCCGCGAAATCAAACGCCTCAATCAATTCTTCTTTTGATTTAACAGCAGTAAAATACTTGGCCGGTCCGCCAATTCTGAAAGTTGAATGATTAGCTAAAATTTCATTTTCTTTTATCGTTAACGGCATAAATTGTTTTGAATTATAAATGTTGTGCGGATATTCACCCCTACATTAATGCCGCGGGAGGGGGTCGAACCCTCATCACAAAAAGTGACACGATTTTAAGTCGTGCGCGTATACCAATTCCGCCACCGCGGCATTAACGTGGGGGCAAATTTTGCCACCCGGGCGTTTTTTATAACCTACAACAAAAATTTATAACTAACAATTATAATAGGCACGGGAGGGATTCGAACCCTCGCATAGTCGTTTTGCAGACGACCGCGTTACCTCTTCGCCACCGTGCCAAATGCGTGTTGCAGGAGGCCATAAATATTATACCTTAGATTACTTTAAAGCAGCCAAAGCCTCGTCTATTTTTCGCTGTTTTTTAATTGAATCATCTATCAGGAAAATAACACGAGGAATAAATTTTATTTTTAAATTGTGCGCGATATGCCGCCGGAAATCTTTTTTAAGCGCGAACAGCTGTTTTAAAATTTTTCTTTCCTCACTTTCAGGCAAAACGGAAAAAAATATCTTAGCGTTAAACAAATCAGCGGAAATCTCCACTTTAGTCACGCTCGCTAAAACGCCGATCTCTCCCACGTTCTTCAAAAAAAACTCGGCGGCCAACCGCTTCAAAAGAGAAGAAATTTTTTCCTGCCTTAAATTGGACATTTATAATGTTTGTTTAATTGTTTTTTCTTCAAAAAAACGCAGAATATCTCCCGGCTCAATGCTTATTTCCGCATCGGCTAAAATTCCGAATTCACTGCCTTTGGCCGCTTCTTTTGTTTTAATTTTGGCTTGCTGGAGCTCTATTATTCTGCCTTCGCCGATTTTATGCTCATTTCTGATAATTTCAAACCTCGCTTCGTTTTTAACCAAGCCGTCAATTATTTTGCCGCCGATAACTTGTTTTTGGCCGGATTTTTTAAATAATTTTAAAATCTTGGCTTGGCCGATTTCCGTTCTTTCTATTTCAAGCGGCAATTTTTTTTCCAATTGCTCTTTAAGCCAATCACTGGCTTCATAAATAATCTCAAAATTCTTGAAAATCACGCCGCGGCGGCTAAGCAGCTCGATGATTTTTTCGTCAAGGCCGGCCCGAAAAGATAAAATAATCGTTTCAGGAGCGCTGAGAGCGACTTTAAAATCATCTTCCGAAATTGGCCCGGTGCCTGATTTCAAAATTTTTATTTTCAATTTTTCCGAATCAAATTTTTTCGCTTCTTTTTCAAGCGCTTCCAAAGAACCGGAGGTGTCGGCTTTCAAAATCACCGGCACGATTATTAAGGAAGCGGCCGGCGCTTCTTTGATTATTTTTTTTTCCTTTTCCTTCAAAAAATCTTTGCTTATTTTCTCTTTAGCTGAGAATTTTTCCGCCTCTTTTTTAGAAAGAAAAGCCGAAAAAACCGTCCCTGCCGGCGGCAAATAATCAAATCCCACCACCCTGACCGGCGAAGAAAAACTAGCTTCTTTTAAAGAATGGCCTAAAAAATCCTCAAAAACGCGAACCGAAGAAATCGCGTTTCCGGCCGCTACGAAATTTCCGATTTTTAATGTTCCGTCCTGAATTAAAAGCGTGGCCGCATTTCCCCTTTTCGGCTCTAAACTGGATTCAATAACCACGCCTTTGGCGGGTATTCTTGGATCCGCTTTTAATTCCTCAAGTTGAGCTAATAAAATAATAGTTTCTAAAAGTTCTTTCACGCCGGTTCCTTGTTTTGCGGAAATTTCCACGGCCGGCACCTTGCCGCCCCAGCTTTCCACCAAAATTTCCCGTTCCGCCAATTCTTTTTTAACTTTTTCCGAATCCGCTCCTTCTTTGTCAATTTTATTAATCGCCACCACAAAAGGCAAATTCGCGTCTTTCAAAACTTTGATTGATTCTTCAGTTTGCGGTTTAACACCTTCATCCGCCGCCACCACTAAAATCGCCACGTCCGCCGCTTTGGCGCCACGTGAGCGAATTTGAGAAAACGCCTCATGCCCCGGCGTATCCAAAAAAGTTATTTTTTCCGTTCGGCCGTCTTTGGTATTGATTACCGCTTCATAAGCGCCGATATGCTGGGTAATGCCGCCTGATTCTTTTTCCGCGATATTGCTTTTTCGGATATAATCCAAAAGTTTGGTTTTTCCATGATCAATATGGCCGACAACCACGACAACCGGCGGACGAGAGATTTTCCCACTTAAGTTTACCGAAGGTAAATTTTGGCGGATTAAATTTTTTTTCTGCTCGGTAGACATAAAAATTAAACATTGAATTATTTACGATGAGAAAAATAAAAACACTTATAGCTATTCGCTGATTGCTTTCTTGATCGCTTCTTTTTCTTCTTCCGAAAGCGAATGGGACGAAATGCCGCTTTCCACAGGTTTGGCGTAAATCCTGTTAAAATCACGGCCGTAAAGGCTGGAAATAACCGTTCCGTTTTTATTTTCATCTAAAAACGCGGCTGAAAAACTTTGCTTTCCGCCCACTCCTTCAAAAGAATCAAATCTCACCAATCCTACATTTTTAAGGCTTTTTTGAAGGCGCAGTTCGGATTCTTGAAGATATTTTTCTATTTCCAGCATTCTTTTTTTTAGGCCGTTCAATTCTTTTCCGCGGCCGGTTAAAATCCCCATCAGATCGCGGCCGTCGCTTCCTTTAAAAAGTTTTTTCAGCCGCCATTCCAAAATAATAAGCCAAATAAAAATTAAAATCGCCGCGATCGCTGTTCCGGCCGCGAAATAAACAATATCTTCATTAAAGAATTTCATGAATTTTATTATACCTTTTTTAAAAATTTTTTCAATTTTATTGAGTAATGCGCGCGTATAAAAAAATCTCGCGGATGATAATATCGCTCCGTTCAAATTCCGTTGGAATTTGAAAACCGCAGCGATGCGCGAGTTTTGCGAAGCAAAGGCGAGCGCCGCGAGGCGGGGTCGCGATAATTTTCCGTCAGGAAAATTATTTGTGACCAAGTCCCACCCATTTAACTTTTACGGAAGGGGTGGGACTTAATTTCCTCTTAAGGAAATTCCTCGGAGCGATAATATCGCTCCGTTCAAGTCCCACCCATTTAACTTTTACGGAAGGGGTGGGACTTGAACCCACAAGCCCTTGCGGGCTCCGCTTTTCGAGAGCGGTGCCTTGCCATTCGGCGCACCCTTCCTTTAATAATTATAATAATTTTTTGTGCGCGCTGAGGGGATTGCCCTTGCAGGGCGCTAATTTTCTATCGCTTTGCGATATAGAAAATTTTTTCAATCCCCTGCGCAAGCCAAGCAGTTGGCTTGCTCAACGCACTCAAAAATTCACTTCATTCATTTTTTTGCGCGCTGAGGGGATTGCCCTTGCAGGGCGCTAATTTTCTATCGCTTCGCGATATAGAAAATTTTTTCAATCCCCTGCGCAAGCCAAGCAGTTGGCTTGCTCAACGCACTCAAAAATTCACTTCATTCATTTTTTTGCGCGCTGAGGGGATTGAACCCCCGGCCCTCGCTGTGTAAAAGCGATGCTCTACCACTGAGCTAAGCGCGCCTGTTTTAAAAAACAAAACTTAATCTCCTCGAGAGGAATCGAACCTCTATTTACCCCTTAGGACGGGGTTGTTCTGGTCCGTTGAACTACGAGGAGAAAAATAATATGCTATACTTTATAATTAAATGAGCGAGAACAATGAAAGAAAAATTAATTTTTCATTGCCGTTCATTGCCGAGCGAATGTAAATTATACGTAGTATAATACATTATCAGCGTTAAAATCAAACTTATATTATGGATTACGAACAAAAAATTAAAAATGCGGTTAAAAAAACTTTACCGGCCGTCGTCAGCGTGGCAATTTCCAAAGACCTGGAACAAATTGCCAAAGAACTTTCTTTTAATCCTTTATTTAACAATCCTTATGACCGCGCTTTTATTGAAACTAAATTAAAACAAGCGCCCAAAGACGAACATGGGCATATTAAAGTCGGAGGCGGATCCGGTTTTGTCATCTCCCCCGAGGGAATTATTTTAACCAATAAACACGTGGTGGTTGATCCTGACGCCGAATACAGCATAATCATGGGCGGCGGGAAAAAACATGAAGCCGAAGTGCTGGCCAGAGATCCTTTAAATGACGTAGCGATTTTAAAAATAAAAAGTAAAAATCTTCCTCACTTGGAATTAGGCTCTTCGTTTGATTTGGAATTGGGGCAAACCGTCATCGCCATTGGCAATGCTTTAAACGAATTTCAAAATACGGTTTCCACCGGCGTAGTTTCCGGCCTCTCGCGTTTAATCACCGCGGTAACGGATATGGCCGGCCATCAAGAACGGCTGAAAGGGCTTATTCAAACCGACGCGGCAATTAATCCCGGCAATTCCGGCGGACCGATGATTGATCTTGAGGGCCGGGCTATCGGCATAAATTCCGCCGTTGTTTTCGGCGCCCAAAATATCGGCTTTGCCATTCCCATTGAAAGAGCCAAACGCGATTTGGAAGAAATTAAAAAATACGGCCGCATCCGGCGCCCTTTTATCGGACTCCGCCATATTATTTTGAACGATCAAATCCAAGAAAGATTTCATCTGCCGGTCTCAACCGGCGCGCTGATTGTCAGCGAAGGCCTGCCTCAAGGAGAAACCGCGATTATTTCAAACAGTCCCGCGGATAAAGCCGGCCTTCAAGAATTTGACATTGTGCTGAAATGCAATGAAAAAGAAATCAACGAAGAAAATACTTTGGAGGACATTCTCTCCAACTTCAAAATCGGCGAAAAAATAAATCTGACCATTCTTCGCAATGGGAAGAAAACGCAAACCCAAGTTGAATTGGAAGAAATTTAAAAGCGCTGTGCTTTTGCAGCTTGAAGAACAAAAGAAAGTTAAGTAATTCCTTTCAATAAAAATCCCGCGCCGTAAGCGATCGCCGCGGCAATACTGCCGACAAAAAGCATTTCTAAACCGGCTAAATGCCATTTTTTATTAGTAAAAAATGAGCGTAAAGAACCAACCGTAAAAAGAGCAACGCCGGTCATCGCCACCGCGTATTTAAATACTTCGTCTCCGCTTCCCTTAAAAATCAAATAAGGCAAAATCGGCACAAAACCGGCGGCGATAAAAGATAAAAAAGTGGCGAGAGCCGCTCTTTTAGGCCGATAACTGGCGGCGGGCGCAAAATTCAATTCTTCATGCATCATAAAATCAAGCCAAAAAGTTTTATTTTTGGAAATCAGCGCCGTTATTTTTTCCAAATCTTCTCCCTGATAACCCTTGCTGGCTAAAATATTGCGGATTTCTTTTTTCTCCTGTTCGGGATTAATTTGAATCTCTTTCTTTTCCACTTCTTTTTCGCGCTGATAAATATCTATTTCTGATTTAATGCTAAGATAATTAGAAACAGCCATTGAAAATCCGTCCGCTAAAAGATTAACCAAACCCATAATCACAATAACAACGGAAGAAAGAGAAGCTCCGGCTACGCCGGCCACCACCGCAAAAGTAGTGATAATCCCGTCATTGGCGCCATAAACAATATTCTTTAAATATTGCCCTCCTTTGATATGCTTGTTTTCATGCCAGGAATTACTTTGTTGAAGCCACTTTGAAACCATTATTTAATTCCTAAAAGTTTGGATATTTTTTGTTCGTCAAATCCGATTGTTAATTCGCCGTCAATATCAATGACCGGCACGCCCATTTGGCCGGAACGGTCAATCATTTCCTGCCTCTTGGCATCATCCGCCGCAACATCATAATCCGTATAATCTATGTTATGTTCCTTAAAAAAATCTTTGGCCATATGGCAATAACCGCAGGTCGGAGTAGAATAAATAATTACTTTCTTCATATTATCTTTTATTGAATTGCTATTTATTTTTCATTAAAAAATCGACTATTATTTAATTATACGCTTTTAAATATTTTATGGAAATTATTTACGAAGACCGCGATCTTTTAGCGGTCAATAAACCGGCTGGCTTGGTGGTTCATCCCGACGCCCACCACAAAAAAGAAACTTTAATAGATAAAATAACAGAGATAAGGCCGGAAATTAAAAAAGTGGGAGATAATCCGGCGCGGCCCGGCGTTGTCCATCGGCTGGACAAAGACACTTCCGGAATTTTACTTATCGCAAAAAATCAGGAAACTTTTGATTATTTAAAAAAACAATTCCAGCGGCAAAAAATCGTTAAAAAATATCTTGCTTTGGCAATCGGCGAAATCCGGCAAAAAAAAGGCAAAATAAATTTGCCGATCGGCCGCGCCAAAAAAAATCCCATTAAGCGCGCGGCCAGCGTCAGAGCCTCCGGCCGATTGCGCGAAGCCCTTACTTATTATAAGGTTTTGAAAAAATTCAACGGCTACACTTTGCTTGAACTTGAGCCGAAAACCGGCCGCACCCATCAGATAAGAACGCATCTGAAAGCCATCGGCTATCCGTTAGCTTGCGACCAGCTTTACGCGGGAAAATTATTCCGATGCCCGAATGGCCTTAAACGGCATTTCCTGCATGCTTTTTCTTTAGAATTGACTTTGCCGGCCGGTTCTCGCCTTAAACTTGAAGCGGATTTGCCCGAAGATTTAAAAAATACGCTGGAAAAATTGAAATGAAACATTTAACCCCCGCACTTATTATAAATGCGGGGGTTTGATTAAAATTAAAATTTGTGATAAAAAGATTTAATATGCCAGTAATATCAGCCAATTTTTTGCCGGTTAATATGAAAGAAAGAAAAAAAACGGACATTCGTTCCGGAGACACGGTGCGCGTCTGGCAGAAAATCAAAGAAGGCGATAAAACGCGGCTTCAGGCTTTTGAAGGAATAATCATCGCCAAAAAACACGGCGCCGAATCCGGAGCGACTTTTACGGTCAGGCGATTGAGCGGCGGCTTTGGCGTTGAACGCGTTTTCCCATTGTATTCTCCTAATATTGAAAAAATAGAACTGGTGCGCCGTTCAAAAACCCGGCGCGCCAAGCTTTATCATATCCGCGAAAAAGCCGCCAAAGAAATCAAAAAGAAAATGAAACAATTAAAAACCGAAGCTATAATGCTTTTATCAACTCAAACGGAAAAACCGGCCGCGGCTGAAGAAAAAAACACTCTGGAAACAAAAGAAAAACTTCCTGAAACCAAAAAAGAATAAAAATGCGCGGGTGGTGGAACCCGGTAGACACGTACGCTTGAGGGGCGTATGCCGCAAGGCGTGGAGGTTCAAATCCTCTCCCGCGCATAATGAACACGGTGAATTAGCGCGGGAAGCGAACAAACTGCTTTGTTCGCGTGAGGATTTGAAAGCCACAGCGATGTTCCGCGAAGCGGAACAAGCGAGGCGGGGTCGCAAAAAATTTCCGTCAGGAAATTTATTTGTGACCAAATCCTCTCCCGCGCATAATGAACACGGTGAATTGGCGCGGGAAGCGAACAAACTGCTTTGTTCGCGTGAGGATTTGAAAGCCGAACGATGTTCCGCGAAGCGGAACAAGCGAGGCGGGGTCGCGAAAAATTTCCGTCAGGAAATTTATTTGTGACCAAATCCTCTCCCGCGCACCACATAGGAAATTGCAAGTTTTAAAGATTCGCCTCGCTTCGCTCGGCGACCAAATCGTACGGATTTTTCGAGGCAAAAAGAAATTCCAGATTCCGTTAGAAACAGAAAAGAAGAATTTTCATAAGATTCTCTTCAAGACTAAAATTTGTTAGAATTTCAGTAATCCGAATTCCGCCGAAGAAAAATATGAAAAATTTTAATGTTCGTTATTTTTTCTTTTTTGTTGTTATTTCTTTCATTTTGAATATTATATGGGAGAATCTTCAAGCGCCTTTTTACGCGGGGTTTGTTTCTTTTTTCAGCCATTTTTCAATATGTTTGAAGGGCGCGCTTGGAGATGTTCTGATCAATTTATCGGCGTTGCTTTTTATGATTTTAATTAAACAAGCATTGCCGTTGAAATTTAAATTTAATAAAAGTGATTTTTTTATTCTGGCCGCGCTTGGTTTTATTATTGCTGCAGCTATAGAAAAAAACGCGCTTTTCACCGGCAAATGGAATTATGACAGCGCGATGCCTTTAATTCCTTATTTAAATATCGGCCTCTTGCCGATTTTGCAAATGATGTTTTTACTTCCGCTTTCTTTTTATCTCGCGCGGAGATTAACAATTCGCGGCTAATTGGCCGCAGGCGGCCTTAATCTCGCGGCCGAAACGGTAACGTTCCGAAACGGGCACGCCCGCGCGCTCTAAAATTTCTTTGAATTTTTTGACGTCTTTGGCTGTGGACGGCTCTAGTCCTTGGCGGCCGGCCGGATTGTAAAGAATCAGATTTACGAAGTAAAGCGGTTTTTGCATCAATTTAGCGAGCTTTTCGGCGTGCGCCGGCGTATCATTTACGCCTTTTAATAAAATATATTCAAACATCACTTTTCGGGAAGTTTTTCGGATATAATCATCTGCCGCGGTTAAAACATTTTTCAGCGGATATTTTCTGTTGACGGGCATCAAGGCGCTTCGCAAATCCGTTTCCGGCGAATGAAGCGAAATTGCCAGATTGACTTGCAGATTTTCTTCGGCTAATTTTTTTATTCCTTCAATCAAGCCGCTCGTGGAAACGGATATTTTACGCGCGCCGATATTCAGGCCGTCTTTGTCATTCAAAATTTTTATTGAAGCCAAGACATTGTCATAATTTAAAAACGGTTCGCCCATTCCCATATAAACAACATTGGTAATTTTTTCAGCCGACGTTTTTTTGAGATGCCGCGCGAAAAATAAAACTTGCTCTACGATTTCCATTGCCGTCAGATTCCGGCGAAAACCGGAAGCGCCGGTCGCGCAAAATTTACACCCCAAAGGACAGCCGACCTGCGATGAAACGCAAACCGTAAAACGTTTTCTTTGATGCGGCATCAGCACGCTTTCTATTTTAAGGCCGTCTGCCAGGATAATAATCGCTTTAGCTGTATCGTGACCGGCAGATTGGATTATTCTGCCGTTTATTTGGAGCGGGCATTTTTTATTTAATTCTTTTATTAATTTTGGCGGAAGATTAGTCGTTTCCGACCAGTTTGCCGCCAAATTCTTAAAAACCGCCTCTTTTGCTTGTTTAAGGCGGTATTTTGGCTGGTTCGCTAAAATTAATTCCAATCGGCTTAAATCCATTGGTCTATAATACTCCGAATTTTCCGGCGCATCCAGAGAAGTTGTTTTTTTATGAATTTTTTCATACGATATTGAATATCGCGGTTCTTTTAAATTTTTTAAGAAAAAGGAGGAAACGATGCCTAAAACAAGCAGTGCGTTTTTTAATAAGCTGGGAAAAGGCGTCCAGATTGCCGAGGAGCACAGGGATGCCAGTGTCAATAAAGGTTTTGTCGCTTCTCTTTTTGAAGGAGCGCCTAATTTTAATCTTTTGTTTCCGTGGCCGGAGCAAAATCCGGAAGATGCTCAAAAAGAAGCCAAAATTATTTCCGATTTAAAAGAATTTCTTGAATCAAAAATTGAACCGGACATTATTCACGGCAAAAAAGATATTACCCTTGAATTGATTGAAGCGATGGCTGATTTCGGCCTGTTTAAACTTAAAGTGCCCGAAAAATACGGCGGTCTTGGTTTATCCCAAACAACTTATACTCATGTTATCGCTCTTTTAAGCGCGTTTTGCCCTTCAATCGGCATTATGATTTCAGCTGATAATACCATTGGCGCCAAATTTTCGGTGCTTAATTACGGAACACCCGAACAAATTTCTCTTTATTTGCCGGCGCTTATGAAATGGCCGTCTGCTTTCTGTTTTACCGAAAAAGAAGTCGGTTCTGATCCGGCGCGGATGCGAACTTACGCTCTCCGTTTGCGCGATCAAAACGGTAAAGTTGTCGGTTATAAAATTTACGGCGAAAAATGGTACGCGACCAACTCAGTCTGGCGCACCGGCGAACCGCTAGCCGAGTATCTCGCGGTGGTCGCCAAGATTTTAGATTTACCCGAAGATTTGGATAATTCAAAAAAAGGTTATTGTTTCGGCGTTTTTATTGTCCCGAACGCCAGCGAAAAATTAAACCGGGTGGCAATTATCCAGCGAGCGCGTTTTATGGGTATGCCGGGGATTTTTAACGGAATTCTTTCTTTTAACGGCGTTGAAGTTGATAATCGCGCGCTGGTCGGCGGCGAGGGCAATGGTTTTAAAATTGCTCTTCGGGCGTTGAATACCGGCCGTATTTCTATTGCCGGAAGTTGTGTTGCAAATTCTAAAAAATGTCTGAAAATAATGAATTGGTGGGCTAAAACCCGCTGGCAGTGGGGCGCTTTTATCGGCGAAAAGGAATTAATCGGAAGCGGCATGCTGGTTCCGGCAGTTGTCCGAACATTCGCGATGGAAGCGATAACCGATTACGCCGCCGGTTTAGCGGATCGCAAGCAAGATTGCCGTCTTGAAGCGGCAATCTGCAAAGTGATTGCTTCTGAATGGGGTTGGAAGATAATGGATGACGCAATGCAGCTTCGCGGCGGACGCGGCTATGAGTCGTTTGAATCGCTGGCGCCGCGGGAACAAGCGCCGTCAATAGACCAAATGTTCACGGATAACCGGCCTAACCGTATTTTTGAGGGCTCTACGCAAATTTTAAGCCAATATGTGATTCGCGAAGGGCTTGATAATTATCTTAAACGCGGCGAGCCGTTTCTTGATAAAGGTAATTTGGTTGAAAAAATATCCGCGGTTATCGGATTTGCCTGGCAATATTTTAAATTAAGTTTTAGTTCGCGATTGCCTGATAATTTGCCGCGCCAGGTGCGATCTGATTTCAAGTTTGTGGAAAAAAACGCGCGAAAATTAGCCCGCGCCATTATTATTTATTCCGCTAAGCACCGGGATCAAATGGTTAATAAGCAACTGATGATTGATCGATTGTTTTGGATCGCGGCTGAATTGTTTTTGATGGCGGCTGTTTGGTCGTTTGCTCTGAAAAAACAATTTTTTGATTCAAATTATTCTGATCCGGTAATGGAATTGGCAAAAGCATATTGTCGCGCGGCCAAGCGTCGAATAAAGCATTATTTTGCGTCATTGCGGGACAACGATGACGCCAGCGCCAAAATCATCGCTAAGAATTTATTGAATAACCGCTATGATTTTATTCAAAAAGGGATTATCAATTAGATAGAAAATAGGCTGCCAGAAGGCAGCCTTTTTATTTTTTTTAGGGTGAGCGACGGGATTTGAACCCGCAACCGCTCGGACCACAACCGAGAGCTCTGCCATTGAGCTACGCTCACCATTATTTATTTTGCCTTTACTTAGAACAATAAGTTATCATTATTCGGCTTTATAAACAAGCGTGCCTTCTTTGGCCGGCTGGCTGACTTTTACCGCGACTTCCTGGTTTTTTTTGGCAGATTTTAATGTTTCGTGTTCAATCTGCATTGATTCAATGTTTTGAATAAATTCATTTTCGCCTTTAACGAATTTCACCGCATCGCCGATTTTCAGTCCGCCGCCGATAAGTTTTATTATTGCCACCATCGCCTTGTCGTAGTAATGGGTAACTTTGCCTAAAGGTTTTTCATTCATATTTTTTTTATTTTTTTAACGATAATTATTCGACATTTACATTATACCTTTTTTATAAAGAAACTCTATGAAGCTAAAAAAACCTCATGGAGTCAAATTAAAGAACATAAGAAGAGTCTTCCAGCAGCCAGCCGAAACTTTTAAAAATTCGGTTTCTTCTGGCTTGCCATTTTCTAAAGTGTGCGCCTTGTAGGGATTGAATCCCAGTACCACAGACTTCGTCTGGCTACGGGACAGACCTACAGCCTTTTGCATTCACCCCGTTAGAAACTTGCGGTGCGCGGTATAGGATTTGAACCTATGACCCTTCGCACGTCAAGCGAATGCTCTACCACTGAGCTAACCGCGCGTATTGGTTTCTAACGGGGCAAGAGAACGCTCTGCCATTAAGCTAAAGGCGCAAAAAAGGCAAAACAATTGACCCTAGCGGGATTTCAAATCCCGATACGAGTAAAGTAATTTACTCGCGTCCGAAACAAACAATTATTTCGCATGACCCTAGCGGGATTTGAACCCGCGTTTTGTCCGTGAAAGGGACACGTCCTAGGCCGGGCTAGACGATAGGGTCAGATTATCAAACAAGTTATTTTGTAGTTTAATCAAAATTTAAGGTAAAATCAACTTAATGAAAAGAATAAATCCCGTTAGAAAGACAACTAATTATGTTAAGAAAAAAATTGTTGGGCAAGAAAGCCAAACAAAAAGACTTTCTAACGGGATAAAAATTCTCGCCATTGAAACATCATGCGATGAAACCGGAGCGGCAATTTTAGAAGCAAAGGGCAATTTTAAAAACCCGCGTTTCAAAATTTTAGCCAATATCGTTTCTTCACAGATAAAAATCCACGCGCCCTGGGGCGGCGTAGTGCCGTCGCTTGCCAAAAGAGAACATCAGGCAAATTTAATCCTTGTTCTAAAAAAAGCATTAAAGAAATCAAATTTATTGATTTCTAATTCTCAATTTTTAATCTCTAAACAAACTGAAAATAACATAAACAAAATATTAAAACGCGAACCAGAATTGTTAAAAAAGTTTTTTAAAGAGATTTCAAAAATTAAAAAACCTAAAATAGACGCGATTGCCGTAACCAGCGGACCGGGACTTGAGCCCGCGCTTTGGACCGGAGTGAATTTTGCCAAAGCCCTTGCTTTAATCTGGGAAAAACCGCTGATCGCGGCCAATCATCTGGAAGGGCATATTTTATCCGTTTTCTTGAACAAACAAGAATTTTTAATTTCTTTCCCCGCCCTGGCGCTTTTGATCAGCGGCGGGCATACGGAACTGGTTTTAATGAAGCAATTTCTTAAATATAAAGTGATCGGCCGGACGCGAGACGACGCGGCTGGCGAGGCTTTTGACAAAACAGCTAAACTTTTAGGATTAGGTTATCCCGGCGGACCCGCGGTTTCTGCTTTAGCAAAAACCGCGATTTCTAAATCAGAATTACTTCAGCCTCAAATCAAATTGCCGAGGCCGATGATTGATTCCCGCGATTTTGATTTCAGTTTTTCCGGTTTAAAAACCGCAGTTTTATATCTTGTCAGAAAATTACCCGAATTAACGCCCGAAATAAAAGCTCAAATCTGCCGAGAATTCCAGCAAGCGGCAGTTGATGTTTTAATCGCTAAAACCTTAAAAGCCGCCCAGAAATATAAACCAAAAACCATCATTCTTGGCGGCGGCGTGGCCGCTAATCAAGAATTAAGAAAGCAGATTAAAAAAGAATTAAACAAAAAATTTCCAAAAATATTGCTTCGCCTGCCGGAAATCCAATTTGCCGGAGATAACGCGGCGATGATCGCCGCGGTTGGCTGCCTGAAAGCGCTTAAAAAAATATTTGTTAAAAATATCAATACCCTCAAAGCCGACGGCAACCTCAAATTAAATTAAAAATAACTCGCCAAAATGACTTTTCCGCCGTACAAAACAAAAATGGTAGAGCCAATAAAAACTCTGACAAAAGAAGAGCGGATCAAAAAAATAAAAAAAGCCGGATATAATTTATTTTTCTTAAAATCCGACGATATAACGATTGATTTGTTAACCGATTCCGGAACCGGCGCGATGTCCGAAGACCAATGGTCGGCCCTGATGCAAGGCGACGAATCCTATGCCGGTTCAACCAGCTTTCAGCGGCTTGAAAAAGCAATCCAAAAAATCATGGGATTTCCGTATATTATCCCGACTCATCAAGGCCGAGGCGCCGAACAGGTTTTCAATAAAGTTCTTGTCAAAGACGGCGATATCATTGCCGGCAATTCTCCCTTTGACACGACACGGGCCCATATTGAAAATCGCGGCGGTAAAATCATTGATTGCGCCTGCCAAAACGCCTGGAATGCGGAAAGTTTGTTCGGTTTCAAGGGCAATGTTGATTTGAAAAAACTTGAAAAAACTCTCAATTCCAAGAAAACTGCTTATGTTTTATTGACAATTACCTGCAACAGCGTCGGCGGCCAGCCGATGTCTTTGACAAACATAAAAGCGGTTTCAAAAATCTGCCGGCGATATAAAATTCCGCTGTTTTACGACATTGCCCGCTTTGCCGAAAATTCTTTTTTTATAAAAGAGCGCGAAAAAAAATATAAAAGCTGGCCGATAAAAAACATTGTTTTGGAAACGATGAAATACGCCGACGGCGTTTTGATGAGCGCCAAAAAAGACGCTATCGCCAATATGGGCGGTTTTATCGCTTTAAGAAACCGCAAACTTTTTGAAAAGCTGGCGCCGCAGGCGATTTTAATGGAAGGATTTTTAAATTACGGAGGAATGTCCGGCCGCGACATAGAAACAGTGGCCCAAGGGCTTTATGAAGGAATTGACGAAAATTATCTGCGCTATCGCGTCAATCAGACGAAATATTTGGGAGAATCGCTTCATAATCTTGGCGTTCCGGTCATTCGCCCGATCGGCGGCCACGCGGTTTATGTTGTCGCCGACAAATTTTTGCCTCATATTGCCTGGAACAAATTTCCGGCGCATTCTTTGGCAATCGCCTTATATATTGAAGGCGGCGTGCGCGGAGTTGAAATCGGATCAATAATGGAGGGCCGCGATCCGCAAACCAAAGAAAACCGGCGCGCGCCCCGAGAACTTTTGCGCCTGGCCATTCCGCGCCGCGTCTACAACAAAGAACATTTTGATTATGTGGTTGAATCCTTCGCGCGGCTGATCAAACAAAAAAATAAAATCAGCGGCGTTAAATTCAAATACGAATCTCCGATTTTAAGGCATTTTTCTTCGCGATTTTCTCTAATCTGATTTAATTTTGAATGGTCGCGTATTCTGAATTTAGCGCGAACCCATTTTGAGAAAAATTCCTGATCGCTCCGCTCGGGCGCGGCGGAAGGAGAGGATTGGAAGGGAGGAATTCCGCCCCGCCCTCGCTTCGGAAAAATTCGCGCCGATAGTTGCGGAAACAAATACAAATACAAATAAAGAATAGCTAAAAAAATTTGTTTTCGCAAAGATTTGTTCTTTGAAATTCTGAAAAAGAAAAAGGGGGGCGCACAGATTGCTCTGCGCGCCCCCCGCGATGGTCGAGAAGCTACTCTCACTCCGGTTTTAGGGATAGCCCTTTATCTCGTAAAAGTTTTTCGACAGCTTCCAGAGATTTCAGACCAAAACCCTTGATCTGCAATAACTGGCTTGCGGTAGTTTCCCGCAGTTCGCCAATCGTGCAGATACTGGAGTCTTCGAGAATATTCCTGACACGAGTCGGAAGATGTGTGTGGGTGATCCTCCGGACCAAAAAGAAGCTGGGGGCTTCTTCTCCCTCTTCTTCCCAACGGCCAAGCGCCCCGCTTGATCTTCTTTTCGTTGTGCCCCTTCTTGATTCCACGGAGTCGCTTCTTGGTTCAACTTCAAGCACGCGCATATCCTGATTGCCAGCAGTCGTGCAATATACGGCAAAAAGGATAACGCCCACAAACTTCGGAATCTCTGATATGTAGATGCTAGTTCCTGCCGAGAGTAAGACAGCTTCTAGCGCGTGACCGCCGTCAAGTGGAGGAATTGGCGCAAGATTGAAAAGACCAAGCGTCAAGTTCCAAAGGATGAGCGATTTGAGCGGCTTAGGCGGATCGATGCCCCCCGTTGAGAGAAGAAATTTCTCCGCCAGGTTGATGCGACCCCACGTCACGCATCCGACGAGGAATGCGACGAAGCGGAGCGGAATCTTGAACGGCGTAACCATCGCTGTTCCTGCGAGTTCCTTTGCGGAGAGATTTCCTCTTCTCCAACCAAGAATTTGCAGAAAGAGTATGATGGCCAAGCCAACCAAGAAGTTATTACGCACTCCAGCCAAATCGACAGCGATTTTGTTCCAAAGCGATCCTTGCTTCTTAAACAAGTTTCCGCCCTCTTCCGTTGGCGCGACATACGCCATTATCGGTATGAGTCGGAAACTTACAGTTAGCGAAGAATCAGTTTGGTATTGGTACATGCTGGGACCGATCCCGAGTGAAAACTCCTTGACAGGGACGCCGCGTTTCTGGAACTCTCTTAGATGACCGTATTCGTGAATTGCGAACGCGGACTCTAATATGAGAAGGGACAATAGCACTCGAAGTAGAGTTTTGGTTTGCTTCATGTGATCACCTCCAATCGAGGTTTTTAAGGTTCGATAAATGCTCGTCGTATTATAGTTTATTTTTTGCCACAAGTCAAGTGCTTGCGGTAATCTACACACACATATTGCACTTTTTTGAATAATCTAAGGGCATATGAAAACTATGCCCAAATCAACAAAAGAAGAAAAATTTAGATGGATTAAACCGATATTAGACAAAGAAATATCAATTAAGAATATGGTCAGAGTGTGTCCTTTTTCAGAAAGGTCGCTTAAATACTGGTTGGTTGATTACAGAAAAAGCGGATTGGAAGGGCTGGAAAATAAATCAAAGAGGCCAAAAACTAATCCCAGAGAAACACCGATCAGGATTAAAGAAAGAATAATCGAATTAAGAAAGGAAACAAAGAAATGCGCCTTGCCATTCCGCGCCGCGTCTACAACAAAGAACATTTTGATTATGTGGTTGAATCCTTCGCGCGGCTGATTAAACAAAAAAATAAAATCAGCGGCGTTAAATTCAAATACGAATCGCCGATTTTAAGGCATTTTTCTTCGCGATTTTCTCTAATCTGATTTAATTTTGAATGGTCGGGCCACTGGGAATTGAACCCAAGTTGCAACTTTTCAAGTAATTGGTCGGGATGCCGAGAATCGAACTCGGACTGCATGCACCCCATGCATGCGTACTGCCACTATACGACATCCCGATAAATTACTTGAAAAGCCAGCCTTGCGTACTGCCATTATACTATGGCCCGATATTTATTATTTACTATTATCTCAAAAAACGGTTATTTTACAGCCGTTTTTTTGAGATGGAGATTCTGTTCCTTATTGCTTCGCGCCTTCGGCATACTGGCAATTTTTTTGCTTTGCAAAGAATCGGAAGAAAAATAAAGCAGTTTATTTTTCTTGAGACAACGGGTGCAAATTTTTATCCTGCCGCCAGCCGGAAAACTCGCCCACTGAAGATTGGGATATTTTCGTTTTTTAGGAGTAGGATTATATTTTCCGCGCAAAAGATTTCTTTTACCCCCCATCCGCGACCCTTTTCCACAAATTAAACATTGTTTGCCATAAAAAAAAGTTTACTATAAAAATATCGGAGATTCAAGTAATTTTAAATTTTTAACATGTTTTCAGAAATTGAATTTTTCTTCGCGATCGCCATCTTAATCATGTCAGTGGTGATTCATGAAGTTTCTCACGGCTTCAGCGCCAATGCTTTAGGCGATCCCACGGCCCGGCTTCAGGGACGACTTACTTTAAATCCCTTAAAACACCTTGATCCAATCGGTTCAATCATCGTGCCGGCAACCACTTATCTTATCGGCGGTTTTATTTTCGGCTGGGCTCGTCCCGTGCCTTATAATCCTTATAATTTAAAAAATCAAAAATGGGGGCCCGGCGCGGTCGCCGCGGCCGGACCTTTGGCTAATATCCTGATCGCGATTATCTTCGGCTTGATTATAAGATTCGGCGCGGCTAACGGATTTATTTCCGACGCTTTCCTAAAAATTACCGCTTCAATTGTTTTTATCAACATTATTCTGGCGGTTTTTAATTTAATCCCCATTCCTCCTTTAGACGGTTCCAAAGTGTTTTTCGCGCTCCTGCCTTATCGCTGGCGCCATCTCCAAATTTTTCTGGAACAATACGGATTCTTCATTCTTTTAATTTTTATTTTCTTTTTTTGGAGCATTATCCTGCCTATTGTTTTCGGCCTTTTCCAATTGATTACCGGCTTGGGATTTTAAAATAATAAATCTTGATTCTTAATTTTTAATCGGTTATTCTTTAATTATGCTTATTCCAACCGTTATTGAAAAAAGCCAATTCGGCGAAAGAGCTTATGATATTTATTCTCGGCTTTTAGAAGAACGAATTGTTTTTTTAGGCGGACCGATCATTGATCCGATGGCGAACACCATTATCGCCCAGCTTTTGTTTCTGGAATCCCGCGATCCTAAAAAAGACATTAATCTTTATGTAAATTCGCCGGGCGGTTCGGTGACCGCCACTTTAGCCATTTATGACACGATTCAGCATATTAAGCCGGATGTCGCCACAATTTGCGTTGGCGTAGCCGCTTCGGGCGGAGCGATTATTCTAAGCGCCGGCGCAAAAGGAAAACGGTATATCCTGCCAAATTCCGAAGTGATGATTCATCAAGTGATAGGGGCGGCCGAAGGCCAGGCCACGGAAATTGAAATTTCCGCCCGCCATATTTTAAAAGTAAAAGAACAATTAAATAAAATTCTTGCTTATCACACCAACAAGCCGCTTTCTAAAATAGAAGAGGATACGGACCGCGACTTTTTTATGAGCGCCGAAGAAGCCAAACAATACGGCATTGTGGATAAAATCATCAAATCTAAAGTGGAAATCAATCATCCGCCAAACTCAAAAAATAATAACAAAAAAAATAAACCGTCTTAAAAAAAGCGCGATCTTTTTTTATTTTAAAGTTTTATCAAGAAGATTTTCACCATTCATCTCCGGCGGCGCTTTTAATCCTAAAAGATTCAAAACAGTCGGCGCCACGTCAATCAAAACCCCGCCAATCTTGCGATAATGACCGCTAATCTCCTCGGCGGCGCGCGAAGATGTTCGTTTAAAACCCGGGGCCGCCAGATAACACGGCACCGGATTGATCGTATGCTGGGTTCTTTCTTCGCCGGTTAAACGGTATCTTTTTTCCTCGGCGTTCCCGTGATCCGCGATAATTAAAACCGCGCCGCCGACTTCCAGGGCCTTGGCGATGATTTTTCCCACGGAAAAATCTAAAACCTCAATCGCTTTTACCGTGGCTTCAAAATTCCCCGTGTGCCCCACCATATCGCCATTCGCAAAATTCACGGCGATAAAATCATAATTTTCAAGATTTTTAATCACGGCTTCAGTGATCTGACGGGCGGACATTTCCGGCCGTTGATCATAGCTTTCCGCCGGCAACGAAGGAATTAGAATCCGGTCTTCGCCGGAAAACGGCTTTTCCCGGCCGCCGTTTAAAAAATAAGTGATGTGGGCGTATTTATCCGTTTCCGCGATGTGAAGCTGTTTTAAACCGGCTTCCGAAACCACCCGCGCCAGAGGCCGTTCAACATCCAGCGACGGAAACGCCGCTTTAACGGAAAACCGCTTGTCATATTCGGTCATGGTCACGAATAAAAGATTTTTCAGCCAGCTTTCGCGTCCAAACCGGTCAAACTGTTCGCTAATAAAAGCACTGGTTAATTCCCGGGCGCTGTCTTCCCGAAAATTATAAAAAATCACCGCATCGCCGTCTTTAATTCTTCCCAAAGGCCGGTTATTTTCGTCCGCTAAAAAACCCGGTAAAAGATCAGCGTCATTTTTTCCCATTCGGTAAGATTCTTCAACGTGAACCAGAGGGTCTTTAAACGGTTGACCGCGGCCTTCGGTTAAAAGCCGGTAAGTAATTTTAATTTTATCCCAATTTTCATCCCGATCCATCGCGAAAGAACGTCCTAAAAGCGAACTGATCCTGACTTTGGGATAATCTTTTAATTTTTCAGCGAATTTTCCTAAAAAATCGTAAAATTCTTTAGGCGGCGCGTCTTTTCCGTCTGAAAAAAGATGAAGCCAGACTTCGGATATTTTTTCTTTTTTTGCCAAATCCATTAAAGCGTAAAGATGTTCCGCATAAGCATGGACCGAACCGGAAGAAAAAAGTCCCATTAAATGGAGACTCTGGCCCGGCTCTTTAGCGCGTTCCGCCGCCACCTTAAACGCTTCATTTTTAAAAAACGAGCCGTCGCTGATCGCGCTGATAATGCGCGGCAGATGGTGATAGAGTGCGCGTCCCGCGCCAATCGTTAAATGGCCGACTTCACTGTTCCCCGGCTCATTCCAAGGAAGCCCGACCGCGATGCCCGAGGCCTGAAGTGCGGTAAAAGGCCAATATTTCTCCAATTCTTCAAATGACGGCCGTTTGGCGTAGCGCCAAGTGGATTCCGGCACCGAAACATTAACGCCGAAGCCGTCTAAAATCAAAAGCGTTACCGGCCGATAAAAAGGCTTTTGCGCCGGTGTTTTTTTTTCTTGATTTTTTTTAACGATTTTTTTAAAAAAATTCAGCGATTGAAAAAAATTTAATAAGTTCGGCATTTTTTAATTTTACCCCGTTAAATAGTTACGAAGCAAATTTAACGGGGATTATTATTGATCTTGACTCAAATTTCCAATTAAGGTAAATTAACATTTATGCCGAACATTGAATCCGCTAAAAAAAATTTAAGGCAATCTAAAAAAAGACAGGCGCTTAATTCAAGAATAAAAAAAACAATGAAAGAATCCGTTAAAAAAACGCGCCTTTTAAAAATGGAAGGAAAAAACGAAGAAGCTAAAAATCTTCTTTCTCTCGCTTATCAAGCCATTGATAAAGCGGCCAAACGCGGCGTAATCAAAAAAAACACCGCCAGCCGCAAAAAATCCCGGCTCGCTAAATTCATTAAAGTTTGATTAAAATATCGTAAAGGCGGCTATCAAACTCCGCGGCGCTGATTCTTGACT
The DNA here is from genome assembly GCA_016186495.1 of Candidatus Niyogibacteria bacterium. Classification (GTDB taxonomy): domain Bacteria; phylum Patescibacteriota; class Minisyncoccia; order JACROR01; family JACROR01; genus JACPLO01. Next base: position 59,766 of record JACPLO010000010.1, on the reverse strand, counting down.
GATGATAAGCCGTTAAAAATTCTCTGAATATTTTTTTCAACTCTTCTTTTTTAAAGCCGGCGCCGGCGGCCAGCGCTTTTTTTATCGGATATTCCTTAAAACCAGTCTGTTTTTGAATCTCGGAAAGCGGCTGGTCCGCCAAACTTTTAACCGCTAAAAGCGTTTTAATCTGCCAAGAAAGACGCCAAAAAATATCTTCCGCCGGCACGCCCATTTTTCGGTATTTTTCAAAAAGTAAGATTGCTCTTTTTTGATCCCGCGAAGCAAAAGCGTCGGTTAAATCAAACATCGCGGCTTTATCTTTTTCTTTTTTTATCGTTTCCTGTTTAAACATTCCGCCCAACGCGATAATTTCCAATGCCCGGCTAATCGCCCAAAGATCCGAACCGTGCTGCTGGATTAAATTTTCCAGAATCTCGCCGGAAACGTTAAAATTCAGTTTTTTAGATTCCGCCTTAATCCAATTTTTTAATTTAACGCCGGAAAGCGGCAAAAATTCTTGTGTTTTTTTCGCCCGGGTTTTTATTTTTTCAAGCAAATCAGCCGCCAATTCCCTTTCCCAAAAAACAAAGATGTTTTCGCTCTCGGCCAGAATAGGCATATTCTCAAGGATTAAAGAACCAAAATTTTTATCCGCCAATAATTCTTCGGCGGCCGCCAAATATCTTCCACCGAACATTGTCTGGTTTTTCGCTAAATCAAAAAAAAGAGCGGAATTAAAATTTTCAGGCGTCAGGCGGAAAAAATGATATTTCAGATTTTTTTCGTCAAAAAACTTCTGCGTAATTTGGCGCAAATTTTGGCGGCTCCGGTAAGTATCTTTTCCGTGAAGCAAATAAATCATATTATTTTTTCATCCCGTTAGAGATTTTATGCTGTGAGCCCTCGCAATCTCTAACGGGATTCATTTCCGCCCAATTGGGGCCGGCGCTGATATCCGCCGGAAAAGGAATTTTGTTTTTAGACACTCCTTCCATTTCTTTTTTAATCAATTCGGCGGCTTTTGGCAAAACTTCTTTTTTCACTTCAAATAAAAGTTCGTCGTGAATTTGTAAAACCATTTTCACTTTATCCCGCAAAATAGAATCTTTTTTAATCGCCTGATCCGCCGCCACCATGGCTATTTTCATAAAATCCGCGGCAGTGCCTTGAATCGGAGTATTCACCGCCATCCGCAAAAATTCATGATGAAGATACGGCGGCAAATTTTGAAGTTCGGGAAAATAACGCTTTCGGCCGAACAAAGTCTCAACAAAGCCGTCTTCCTTGGCTTTCTCTTTTATTTTTTCAATATATTCGCGAATGCCGGAAAAATCGCTGAAATACTCATCGTAAAATTTCTGCGCTTCTTCTTTAGCCACGCCTAAATTTTGAGCCAAAGACCTGACTCCCATCCCGTATAAAATTCCAAAATTTATCACTTTGGCCTGCCGCCGCATTTGCGCCGTCACTTTATCCGGCGAAACGTTAAAAATCGCCGAAGCCGTGGCGGAATGAATGTCATCTCCTTTTAAAAAAGCATCGGTCATAATTTTATCCCCGGAAAGAAGAGCGGCAATGCGCAGTTCAATTTGGGAATAATCCGCCGCCAAAAAAACCCAGCCGGCCGGCGCGATAAAAGCTCTTCTTATCTCTTTTCCGCGTTCGTTTTTTACGGGAATATTCTGCAAATTCGGATTTTGCGAAGAAAAACGCCCGGTCATTGTCCCGGCTTGATTAAAAGTGGTGTGAAGACGCGAATTTTTATCCGCTAATTTCGGCAAAGCGTCTAAATAAGTGGTCTTTAATTTTGCCAATTCGCGATGTTTTAAAATCAGATCAATGATCGGATGGAGCGGCCGCAATTTTTGAAGCTCCAAAAAGCCGGTGGACCAGCCGCCGCCGCCGGTTTTTTTTATGCTTTTAACGGAAATTTTCAGCTTATCAAAAAGAATAACGCCCAGCTGGCGGGGAGAACTGACGTTAAATTCCTGGCCCGCCAAATCCCAAATCTTTTTTTTCAAACCCGTAATTTCTTTTTCGTATTTTAAAGAAAGTTTCTTCAAAACAACGCTGTCTATCAAAACGCCGGTTTTTTGCATTTCCTCCAAAATATCCATTAACGGCAATTCTGTTTTTTCAAAAAAATCTTTCAAGTTTTCTTTTTTGATTTTTTCTTCTAAAATTTTTTCAACTTCCTTGACTGACCGAACGCCGATAATTTCCAGAATATCTTCCAATGATTTGTTAACGCGGCGGGAATCCAGAAGCCAGGCGGCCACCTGCAGCTTTTTAAGCTGTTTGGAAGAAATTTCCTTTAACGAAAAATTATCTTGGCCAGCGGATTTTTGGCCGGGCAAGCGCTCGCGCAAACTTTTAAAGCCGAGTTCTTGAAAAAGTTTTTCCGCTTCAGAAAAACGGTATTTTTTTTTCCAAACCAAATCCGGCCATCTGAATTTTATCGGCACATCCCGCCGGATCACGGCTAATTCTTTTGAAAAAAACGCTTCTTCTTTGTGTTCTTTTAATAATTTTACGATTCTCGGTTTAAAGCCCGCGGCTAAAAATTTCTTTTCGTTTTTTTCTAAAAACCGGTAGATTTCTTCCAAACCGCCGAATTTTTGAATAAGCTCGGCCGCGCCTTTATCGCCGATGCCGGGTATGCCTAAAATATTATCCGAAGGATCCCCTTTCAGGCCCTTAAAATCCGGTAAAAACTTCGGTAAAAAACCGAATCGCTCCTTTACTCCTTCCTCATCGTAAACAATCGCGTCTTGAATGCCTTTTTTGAGAGTATAAACGACAACATCTTTGCCTCGCACCAATTGAAGCGTATCCAAATCGCCGGAAGCGACAATAATCTTGAGTTTCGGATCATTTGCTTGTTTCGTGATTGTGCCGAGAACATCGTCCGCTTCAAAACCCGGCGCGTCATAAATAGGAATCCCAAAAACTTTTAAAATATCGCGCGAGCGGTTGATTTGAATTGCCAGGCCTTCATCCATTTTTGGCCTTTTTCCTTTATATTTCTCGTAAGCAATATGGCGGAAAGTGGGCACGGGCAAATCATAGCAAGCCGCCAGGTAATCCGGTTTAAACTCGCGGATAATTTTCAAAAGCATGGCCGCAAAGCCGTAAAGCGCGCCGGTCAGCTCCCCGTTGGGCGAAGTGAAAGCCGGCAAAGCGTGAAAAGCGCGGTGAAGAATGGCGTGAGCGTCAAGTAAAACAAGAATATTTTGTTTTTTTTCTTTCATTTTATTTTATTTTAAAAATTATTTTTCTCTCATCTTCCTTAAAATGTTTAAACTTTACCTGAAGATAATTTTTCGGTAAAATTCCGCGCGCTTTATCCGCCCATTCAATGATAATTATATTTTGAGGATCTTTTAAGAATTTTTCCCAGCCGAGCGCCTGAAGCTCTTTTCTGAAATTTACCCGATAAGCGTCAATATGGATAAGCTGTTTGAATTTTTTTCGGAATAGTTTAAAAATTTTAAGCAAAACAAAAGTCGGGCTGACCACTGTTTCCTTAACGCCTAAACCTTCGGCAAATCCTTTGACGAAATAAGTTTTTCCTGCGCCTAATTCGCCTTCCAAGCCGATGACTAACGCCCTTTTTCCCAAAGAAACCTTTAAACATTCCTGAGCCAAAAATCCGGCCAAAATTTGAGTTTCTTTGGTTTTTTTGGTGATAATTTTTATTTCTTTCATCAATTTCATCTTATCATTTTTTATCTTGAAAAACACGGCGCTAAATGTTAAAAATAACCGCAATGGACGGCGAAAAACTCAAAAAAATAAAAACTATCTTAAACAAAAAAAATTTTAAATTATTCTTGCGGCCAAATCCCCGAGAAGAAGAATTTTTAGCTAAAGAAGCTTTGCGTTTAGCTTTGGAAAACGCCGGAAAGAATGTAATTAACGGCGAAGAAAAATCAACGGATTTAAAATTAAAATGGCAAGAAATAATTTCTTTGCCAAATTCTGAAAAATCCGCGATAACGCCGACGTTGAAAATAAAAATTCCAAAAAAAAACGGCATCGCCGAAGCCAGCTATGATGAAGAGGATGATTTTCTCGTTTTTTCCATTACCCCGAAATCCGGCGAGATAAATTCTCAAGAAATTTCCATCCAAAAAATAATGCCGGCGCCGGAAGCAATTTTTGCTTTTTTTGAAAAAGAAGAAGAATTGGAAAATATCCAAAACAAACAATCCTGGCCAACCAAAGAAAATATCGTTCTTATTTCGCCTGACCATTCTTATTCTTTAATCCAAAAAATAAACGAATTGATCGGACTGCTGGGAAAAGAAATCTGCCAAAATAAAATAATCGCCACTTTGCTTTTTGCCTGCCTGATCGTGGAAACGGAAAATTTTAATAAAAATACCTCTAAGGAAATTTTGGACTTAGCCGGAACATTTTTAGAAAATGGCGCCGACAAAGAAACGATAAAAAAAATACAGTTTTCCCGGCCAGCCGCCAACCAATTTTTAGGCCGGGCTTTGGCCCGCACTTACGCCGATGAAAAAACAAACGCCGCTTGGACTTTTTTTACCGAACAGGATTTTCAAAAAACCAACACCCAGCCGTCTTTAGAGTTATTCTCTTCTTTAGTCAAATCTTTCAACCGGGTAATCGCCGAAAAAGACCGTCATTTTCTGCTTTGGAAAGAAAAAGGAGAAGTTAAAGGATTGCTGTATTGCCGAAGCGAAAACGGATTTTCTTTTTTAAGCCGAAAACTCGGCTTAAAACCTCAAAATAATTTCATCCGCTTGCCTGATTATCCGAATTTTTCCGCCGCGGAAAAAAACTTGCGCCAATTGTTAAAGAACTCGGATTAGATTATTATTTAATCAAGCGTATGAACAATAATCTCGCGGAAAAAAGAGAAGAAAAACTAAAAGAAATAAAAAAAAAGGAAGCGGAAGATTTAGCGCAAATTCTTTCTCAAAAATATGGCTTGCCTTACGCCGATCTTTCCCGGATAACCATTGAAATAGACGCTTTAAAAATCATTCCGGAAAAAGAAGCGCGCGACGGCCAATTGGCGATTTTTCAAAAAACGGGCAAAAAAATAAGCGTAGCCGTAAAAAACCCGGAACTTCCTCTGACCAAGGCGATTTTGGAAAATCTTAAAAAAGAATTATACCAAAGCCGGCTTTTTTTGGTTTCCGAAAACAGCTTAAAAAGAGCTTGGGGAAAATACGAAGAAATTCCAAAATTTGAAGCTGTTTCCGCGGGCCTGATCAGCATCTCTTCTCAAAATCTTGAAACATACCTTAAAGAAATTAAAAACATTTCTGATCTGCAAAAAATTCTGACTCCTCTTTTCAACGCCAAAGAAGTTCAAAAAATATCAAACATCGCGGAAGTAATTTTGGCCGGCGCTTACGCTCTGGAAGCCTCGGACATCCATCTTGAACCGCAAGAAGAACAAGTCCGCTTGAGATTCCGGCTGGACGGCATGCTTTATAACGTGATTGATTTTTCTTTTTTTATTTATCGGCTCTTGCTGTCCCGCCTTAAATTAATCGCCAAACTTAAATTAAACGTTTCTGATCGCGCCCAAGACGGACGCTTTACCATAAAAATAAAAGATCTGGATGTGGAAGTAAGGGTTTCCGTCCTGCCCAGCGCCTACGGGGAAACAATCGTTATGAGAATCCTCCATCCTAAAACCATCTCTATTTCTTTTGAAAATTTAGGCATGCAGGAAAACTTGCTGAAAATAATGGAAAAAGAAATCAAAAGGCCGAACGGAATGATTTTAACCACCGGCCCCACCGGCTCGGGAAAAACCACCACGCTTTACGCTTTTATTAAAAAAGTTCTTACGCCGGATATTAAAATTATCACTATTGAAAACCCGATAGAATACCATATTGAAGGCATCAGCCAATCTCAAGTTAATTTTGACAAGGGTTATGATTTTTCCACTGCTTTGCGCGCGATTATGCGCCAGGACCCCGATGTTATTTTAGTGGGAGAAATCAGGGATTTGGAAACCGCCCGCACCGCGCTTAACGCCGCGCTGACCGGCCATTTGGTTTTTTCCACGCTCCACACCAATAACGCTTTTGGCACCATTCCCCGCCTGATTGACATCGGCGCTAAACCCAACATTGTCGCGCCGGCGATTACCATGGCCATGGCCCAGCGCCTTATTAGAACGCTTTGCCAACAATGTAAAAAGAAAGTAAAAGCCGGCGCCGAAGAAAAAGCGCGGCTGGAAAAAATTCTCGCTGATCTGCCGGCAGACATAAAAAAACCGGATTTTAAAAATCTTTTTCTGTTTAAAGCCGTGGGCTGCGAACTTTGCAATCAAACCGGCTATAAAGGAAGAGTCGGCGTCTTTGAAGCTTTCCGGGTGGATGACGAAACCGAGCGCGTTATTTTAGGCCCGATGCCGCTGGAATCAGAATTTAAAAAAATCGCCCAAAAACAGGGAATGATGACGATGGGGCAAGACGCGGCGCTTAAAGTTTTAGCGGGAAAAAGCAGTTTGGAAGAATTAGAAAGAGTGTTGGGATAAAAAGCAAACTGCTTTGCTTTTTATCTGATTTTTGCTGAAAGCAAAAAATTGCCGATGTGCCGAATGGCACGAGGCAATAGGTGGTAAAAAGCAAACTGCTTTGTTTTTTATCCGATTTTCGCTGAAAGCAAAAAATTGCCGATGTGCCGAATGGCACGAGGCAATAGGCGGATAACGCGTTTAAGTCTCTAGGCAATATACTAAATGATTAAAACCATAAGATAGAATCATCCCAAAGAAACAGTCCAGCTCTCCATGTAAAACATGGCGCCAAATTGCCCTTTAAAGAAAATCCCAATTCCGTTAAAAACGGAATATCGCCTAGAGACTTTAAAGCGCTAACTAAATAATCGCTGAATAATAACAACCGGATTTTGCTTTTTGAGGCATTATATATTAATAATAAAAATATGTCAAGCTCAACCATAGCGCCCAAACAAACAAATGAGGATGAAAATCTGGATTTAACTCTTCGTCCCCGGCGCTGGAATGAATATATCGGCCAAGAAACAATTAAAAATAATTTAAAAATTCTCATCCAAGCGGCTCAAGAACGCGGAGATTGCATTGAACATCTGCTCTTTTACGGCCCCCCGGGTTTGGGAAAAACCACCATTGCCCATCTGATTTCCAAAGAAACCGGCTCGCCGATTAAAATCACTTCCGGCCCGGCGATTGAACGGGTGGGAGATTTAGCCTCCCTTTTGACTAATCTGTCAACAGGCGATATTTTGTTTATTGATGAAATTCATCGCTTAAACAAAACAGTGGAAGAAATTCTTTATCCGGCGATGGAAAACCGCAGTTTGGATATTATCATCGGCAAAGGCCCTTCGGCGCGCTCCATTCAATTGGAGCTGCCGGCTTTTACTCTGATCGGCGCCACAACCCGCATTTCTCTTCTTTCTTCTCCTTTGCGCTCCAGATTTTCCGGCGGCAGTTTTCGCCTTAATTTTTACAACCAGAAAGAAATGAAAGAAATCGTCTCCCGCTCCGCCAAAATTCTTAAAATAAACCTGATTCAGGAAGCGGCTGAATTTATCGCCGACCGTTCCCGCTGCACGCCCCGGGTGGCTAACCGTCTTTTAAAACGCGTCAGGGATTATTCTCAAGTCAATAAAATAACCGAAATTACCGTTAAAGAAGCTTCTGCCGCGTTAAAACTTTTGGAAATTGACGAAAAAGGGCTGGAAGCGCACGACCGCCAAATTCTTAAAGCCATTATTGAAAAATTCAACGGCGGCCCGGTGGGCGTAAAAACCATTGCCGCTTCCCTTTCCGAAGAAGCGGAAACTATTGAAGAAGTCTATGAACCGTATCTGATCCAACTGGGTTTTATTGAAAGAACCTCGCGCGGCCGCCTTGCCACGCCGCAAGCTTTCAAACATCTCGGCAAAATCCCGCTTAAAAACAATCAGCCTGAATTATTATGATTATTCCCCTGATCGCTTATATTTTATTTATAATATTTTATATTTTATTTATTATCGCGATTTTTTGGAATATCAATCAATATATCCTGCCGCAAGACAAATATCGCTGGGTTATTAATATTTTTCTGGGAGCGATTGTTATATTTATGATAATTTCCGCTCTGCTCTTTTTTTTAACGCCATGGAATAAAATAATTCCGCTTTAAAATATGTTCCATCTAAAACCGGAAGAAAAAATAATTTTATCCATTCACCGGCATTGGCTGGTCATCGCCGGCAAAATGACCGTGATCGCCGTGATGCTTTTAATCGCCGTTATTATTTTAACGGCCGCGATCAATTATCTGCCGGAATACATCGTCTTGGCAATGTTTATTTTAACTGTTTATGTTCTGATTATTTTGCTTGTCGCTTTTATTTTTTGGGTGAATTTTTATCTGGATATGTGGATTGTGACCAGTGAGCGGATTATTGATATTGAGCAAAAAAAACTTTTTCAACGAAAGATTTCTGAATTTATGCTTTCGCGCGTTCAGGACGTCACCGTTGAAATTCCTAATTTTCTCGCCACTGTTTTTAAATTCGGGAACATTACGGTCCAAACCGCCGGAGCGCAATCTTTCATAATTAAAGATATTCCTTATCCCGAGCAAGTTAAAAATATTATTTTAGAATACGTAAAGAAAAATCAAATCTTAAACCAATATGAGCGGACACTCTAAATGGTCGCAAATAAAGCATAAAAAAGCGCAAACCGACGTCAAACGCGGGCAAATTTTCGGCAAACTCGCAAAAATAATTCAAATCGCGGCCAGAAAAAATGCTGACCCAAATGCTAATCCCGAACTTCGCGCGGCCGTGGAAAAAGCCAAAGCCGCCAATCTGCCCGCGGAAAATATTGCCCGCGCCATTAAAAAAGGCGGCGGCCAACTGGCGGGCGCCAAACTTGAAAATGCCAGATATGAAGCCTATGGCCCGGGCGGCGCGGCGATTATTATTGAAACGATCACGGATAACAAAAATCGCCTGGTTTCAGAAATAAAGCACATTCTTTCCAAACATAATGCCAAACTAGCGGGAACCGACGCGGTGATTTGGGCGTTTGAAAAAATAAACGGCCAATGGAAAACCAAAACGCCGCTTGTTTTGAACGAACAAAACGCCGCCGCGCTTAACCAGCTGATAGAAGAATTAGATAATCATGATGATGTGCAGGAAATTTACACCAATGTGGAATAATCCCGATAGTATCATTTCTGAAGGCGAGCGAATTCGCCTTCGCCCAGCCATTTTTGCGAAAAGAGCGGGGCTTCGGCTTTCTAATCATTAAAACGCGTTCATATGAAAACTTCTAACGGGATAAATAAAATTCTCGGGATTGATCCGGGTTTCGGACGAATGGGCTGGGCTGTTGTCAGCCGAAAAAAAAATGATTATTTAGCGGAGGAAATGGGCTGTTTTGAAACAACAAGCAAAACACCCCATCCGGAACGAATCCGCCGGATCGGCGAAGGAATTGAAAAAATAATCAGCAAACACCGCCCGGAAGCGATGGCGATTGAAAAACTTTTTTTTACCACCAATCAGAAAACTGCTCTCCAAGTAGCGGAAGCCAGAGGAATTGCTATTTATCTGGCCAGCATCGCCAAAATGCCGGTTTTAGAATATACGCCGCTGGAAATTAAAGTCGCGGTCTGCGGCTACGGCAAGGCGGATAAAAAACAAATCCAGAATATGATTAAAATTCTTTTAAAATTAAAAGCGGCGCCTGAACACGATGATGCGACAGACGCTTTAGCCACGGCGCTTACAGCTTTCAGCTATCAAAAACCATATTGATTTATCCCGTTGAAAGAACCTTAATTGATTCTATTTTTAATTTTTTAGTCTCTTTTGACATAAATTGCGAACTTTCTAACGGGATTTATCCCCAAAATTAAAATTTGCCTCTTTACAAAATAAATAGGTTTGTTAAAAAACGGGAAAGGGTCGATTTATCAAAGATATCAACTAAACCGCGTATGGATTTTATTTTCAAAAACACGCTTTTTAATGAAGATAACGAAGAAGAAGAAGAAGAAGATAAAGAAATAACTGATTTTGATGAAATGGAAGACGAAGATAAAATTGATGAAATTGATGAAAAAGAAATAGAAGGAGAAGAAGACAATTATTACTAAAATTAAACCAAAAAGTCCCGCGTTGCGGGACTTTTTGGTTATTTAAAATTTACCCGATTAAACTTGCTTCGCAACTATTTAACGGAGCTTATCTTTAAAAATCTAAACTTGCCTATTCTGACCGCCGTTGGCTTATCAATTATCAAATTAACGTCAGAAATTATTTTTTGGTCAACTTCAATTCCCTGGGATTTCACTAATCTCCTGAATTCGGCGTTGGAAAGAATTATTTTTCGGGCAAGCAAAATCTTTGACAATTTTACGGGAAATTTTATGAAAACTTCCGGCATTTTTTCCGGCCAACCGCCTTTTTGAAAAACTTTTTTAAAATTTTTTTCCGCTTCAGCGGCGGCCTTTTCCCCATGGCAATTTTTTAAGATTTCGCGCGCCAACCGCATTTTCGCGTCGCGAGGATGAAGTTTTTTTATTTCTCCGTAATCCAAATCAGTCAGTAAAATAACGTATTCTTCCGTTAAATTATCCGGCAAAGACATAATTTTTCCGTATTGCGAATCAGGATTCTCAACCAAGCCGATATAATTTCCCAAACTCTGGCTCATTTTTCTTTGGCCGTCCAAACCGGTTAAAAGCGGCATAATTAAAAGATCCTGCGGTTCTTGGCCGAATTTTTCTTGCGCTTTCCGGCCTTGAAATTCATTAAACTCCTGATCGCTGCCGATGACGGCCAAATCCGATTTCAGCATTACCGAATCATATCCTTGAAGCGCGGGGTAGACCGGCTCGTGCAGGCCGATATCCAGCCCCTTTTTTATCCTTTCCTGAAACATATCCCGTTCCATCATCCGGGCCGCGGTAAAACGGGACATTAGACGAAGAAGCTCTTCCGCGCTCATTCGGTCATACCATTCGCTGTTGTGTCTTACTTCAAGTTTTTTTAAATCAAGAATTTTTCCCGCTTGTTTTAAATAATTTTTAGCCAATTCTTTAACTTCTTTTTTATCGCGCATCGGCCGCGGCCCGGCGGCCTGCTCCGTAGGGTCGCCGAAACGGCCGGTAAAATCGCCGATTAAAAAAATTATCTTATGCCCTAAATCCTGGAACTGTTTTAATTTGCGGTAAATCACCGCGTAGCCTAAATGCAAATCCGCGGTCGTGGGATCAACGCCGTGCTTGATTCTTAAAATTTTTCCCGAGGCTAATTTTTTTTCCAGACTTTCTTTTTTTATAATTTTCTTCACGCCGCGGGTTAAAACTTCTTTAAGATTTTTATCGCTTATCATAAATCAATCGCTTGATAATTCCTCCGCCAGTATGTATGTTAGTATATAATTAAATGAAGTTTCTGGCAAAAAAAATCTTTCTGTCCGGCCTGATCATCGGCGCCGCTTCCGCCGGTTTTTTAGGCGTTTTGGCTTTAAGCGTTAAAATTCCGGATTTTAACGCTCTTTTGGAAAGAAAAATCGTGCAGTCCACGAAAATTTACGATCAAAGCGGTAAAACGCTTTTATATGACGTTCATCAGGACATAAAAAGAACATTGATTCCTTTTTCCAAAATTCCCCGCCATATTAAAAATGCCACCGTGGCCATTGAAGACGATAATTTTTACTATCATTGGGGAATTGATTTTTTCTCCATTGGCCGGGCTTTTATCGCCAACTTTACGGCGGGTAAAATTACTCAAGGCGGCTCAACCATCACCCAGCAATTGGTAAAAAACAGTTTTTTAACGCCGGAGCGCACTTTAACCCGTAAATTAAAAGAACTTATTTTAACGCTTAAGATAGAAAAACAATATTCCAAAGAAAAAATTCTTGAACTTTATTTAAATGAAATTCCTTACGGCTTAAGCAGTTATGGAATAGAAGCCGCGGCCCAAACTTTTTTTGCCAAAAACGCCGAAGATCTTGATTTAGCTCAAGCCGCTTACCTCGCGGCTTTGCCTAAAGCGCCCAGTTATTATTCGCCTTACGGCTATCATCAGGACGAATTGGAAAAAAGGAAAAATCTCGTTTTGGAAAGAATGGCGATCCTTGGTTTCATCAGCCAGGAAGAAAAAGAAGCCGGCCAAAAAGAAAAAGTTGAATTTTTAAACAAAAACGAAGATGAAACCATGAGAGCGCCGCATTTTACGATAATGGTAAAAAAATATCTGGAAGAAAAATATGGAGAAGAAATGGTTTCCAGCGGCGGATTGAAAGTTGACACTACCCTTAACTGGGATTTTCAGAAAAAAGCCGAAAAAATCGTAAAACAATACGCTGAAGAAAATAAAAATAAATTCAACGCTTTTAACGCCGCGCTGGCCGCTATTGATCCTAAAACCGGCGCGGTTTTGGCAATAGTCGGATCAAAAGATTATTTTGCGGAGCCGGAACCGAAAGGATGTTCTCCCGGCGTTAACTGTTTTTTTGAAGGAAATTTTAACGCCGCTCTTGCCCGGCGCCAGCCCGGCTCGGCTTTCAAGCCCTTTGCTTACGCCACGGCATTTAAAAAAGGATATACTCCTGAAACGGCGCTTTTTGACCTGCCGACGGAATTTAATCCCGACTGCGATCCTGATGTAAAAATCCAGGAAAAAATAACCGCCGAAATTTTAGCTAAAAATCCGGACTACGAAGACAAATGCTATCATCCGATAAATTATGACAATATTTTTCGGGGGACGGTCACAATGAGAGAAGCGTTGGCTCAATCCATTAATTTGCCGTCGGTAAAAACTTTATATCTGGCCGGTTTAACGGATACCATAAAAACCGCGCGGGAAATGGGCATCACCACCCTGACCGATCCTCAAAGATACGGCTTAACGTTGGTTTTGGGCGGCGGCGAAGTTAAACTTTTGGAAATGGTCGGCGCTTACGCTGTTTTTGCGAATGACGGCGTAAAAACTTCTCCTTATTTCATAAAAAAAGTGGAAAGCGCCGATGGAAAAATTTTAGAAGAACATCAGCCGGAAGAAAAAAGAATTTTGGATGAACAAGTCGCCCGCCTGATCAACGACGTGCTTTCGGACAATAAAGCGCGCACTCCCGCTTTCGGAGAAAACTCCTGGCTTTATTTTCCCGACCGGCCGGTGGCGGCTAAAACCGGCACCACCAACGATTATCGCGACGCGTGGATTATCGGCTACGCGCCGAATTTCGCGCTGGGCGCATGGGTGGGAAACAACAATAACTCCGCGATGGAAAAAAAAGTGGCGGGCTTTATCGTGGCGCCGATGTGGAACGCGTTTATGAAAGAAGTTTTAAAAGAACTGCCTAAAGAAGAATTTAAAAAAGCAAAAGAAAATTCCGCAACCAAACCGGTTCTTAAAGGCCGGTGGCAAGGAGGAGAAATTTATTTTATTGATAAAATTTCAAAAAAATTAGCCACTAATTTTACGCCGCCGGAAACGATTGAAGAAAAAATTCTGACTCAAATCCATTCAATTCTTTATTGGTTGGATAAAAACAACCCCCTCGGTTCCGAATCCGTTAATCCTGAAAATGATCCGCAATTTAAACTATGGGAATTTCCCATCAGAAAATGGGCGGCTGCTCAAAATATTTCAGAAGAAACAAACGAAAGTCTGCCTAAAGAATTTGACGATGTTCACAAACCGGAATATCAGCCAAAAATTAATCTTATTTTTCCGAAAAAAAATGAATTAGTTTCACGGAATAATTTTTACGTTAAAACGGAAATCCAAAGTTATTTTAAAATTATTCAGGTTGATTTCTTTTTAGACGGCATTTTTTTAGGCTCTAAAAAAATGCCGCCTTATGAATTATCTTATGATTTTACAGCCAGAAATTATTTTTCCGAAAAAGCCAATCTGATCATTAAAGCTTATGATGAAGCGGGCAATAAGAAAATTCTGGAATATCCTTTTGTTTTTGAAAAATAATTAAAAGTTATTTTTAAGACTGGTTTTAAGTATTTTTCATCGGCATCACCAGATAAAAATAAGAAGAGTCGCCGGGAAATTGAATTAAAAGCGGATGATTTTCACCGCTAAACCTAAGTAAAACCTCGGAATGATTGATATTCTGAAGACCGTCTAAAAGATAATAATAATTAAAATTTAAACTGATTTTTTCGCCGGTTATTTTAACGTTTAATTGCGAGGTGTGCTCCCCTATTTCTCCGGATTTAGTTCTGATTTCCATTAAATTATCCTCCGGAACGATATTTAAAGTTATTTCATTTAAATAACTGGAAAAAATACTGGCGGAACGAAAAGCGTCAATTAACTGGTCTTTTTTTATCAACACCTCGGTGCAGAATTTTTTTGGAATAATTGATTCATAACTCGGAAAAACACCTTCAATTAAACGGGAAATAAAATTAAAATCTTTTCCGGAAAAATTTATTTGATTCAGATTAAAAGAAATTTGAATATCTTCTTCTTTATTTTCTAATAATTTAATAATTTCAACCGCGCTTTTTATCGGTAAAATAAAAGATTCCGCGTTTTTTACCGCGCAGTTTAAAGTTTTTTCCGCTAAACGAAAAGAATCAGTGGCCACTAATTTTAAAGGATTTTTATTTTGAATATAAAAAAGAATACTGGCGATTTCTGGTTTTAAACCAGAATTAGAAGCGGCATTGCAAACTAATTTTAATCCTTGATTTAATTCTTGGGAAGAAATGGTAAAAATATAAGATTTTTTTATTTTAGGCAAACTAGGAAAATCTTCAAGAGGATATCCTTTTATTAAACTGGAAATTTTTTCAGTTGAGAGATTAATATTTTGTCCGATTGATTCTAAAGTTATTTTTTCATCAGATAAAGTATTAATTAATTGTGTTATTATCTTAGCCGGAATTATTATTTTACCTTCTTGATGAATTTTAGCGGGAATCACCGCTTCAAAACCGGTTTCTAAATTAGTGGAAATTATTTTTAAACTATTTTTATCAGTTTCTAAATAAACACCGCTTAAAACCGGTATATTGGAAATTTTAGCGGCATTTTTTTCCGCAAAAAATAATTTTTCTTTCAGATGATTTTTAAAACAAGTAATTTTCATAATTATTTATAATAATTAATTAATTAATTTTAAATTAAAAATTATTATTATTATATATAAAACTGTGGAAATGGGGAAATGTTTAAATTAACCTTTAATTTTAATGTTTTTAATTATTTATTTTATTAATAACTTGGGGAAAATAAGAAGATTTTTTTTAAAAAATTAATTTTTATTTAAATTAAATTATTGTTTTTTATTTTTTAAATAATTTATTAACATATTTTTCAACACTTTTTACTATGTTTTATTAAAAATATTTTATAATAAATTTACTTATATTTTTAATTAGTGTAAAGGATTTCTCTTATTTTTTTTATTTCTTCTATTAAACGCTCATCTTTTTTTAAATCTTCAATAATTTTTTCGCAAGAATGAATGGCGGTGGTGTGGTCGCGCCCGCCGAATTTTTGGCCGATATAAGGATAAGAGCCGTTAAAATCTTCGCGTAAAAGATACATCGCCACTTGGCGGGGTTTGACTATTTCTTTTTTTCTGGTTTTTTTAAATAAATTTTTTTCTTCAATATTATAATAATTAGCCACGGTTTTAATAATTTGCGTCGCGGTTAAAAGTTTTTTTGGCTGAGTGTTTTTATTTAAAATTTCTTTTACTTGGTCTAAATTCAAAGGACGGCCTATTAATTTTTCTTTAGCGATCACTAAAGTTAAAGCTCCCTCCAATTCCCTGATATTATGTTTAACGCTGGAGGCAATATATTCCAAAGTTTCATCTAAAAGATAGTGATTTTTAGCGGAACTTTTTACTTTTAAAATTGCTAACCTTGATTCATATTCCGGTTCGGAAACGTCGGTCATAATCCCGCCTTCAAAACGTGATCTTAATCTTTCTTCAATGTCGCCGATTGAGCGCGGCGGACGGTCGGCGGATAAAATTATTTGCTTGTTGCTGTCATAAAGAGTGTTGAAAGTGTGAAAAAGCTGTTCTTGCCCCTGAACGGTTCGGGAAAAAAATTGGACGTCGTCAATGATTAAAACATCATATCCCCGATATTTTGTTTTAAAAGCCGGCATTTCGTTTTTTTGGATGGCATCCACCACTTCACTGGTAAATTTTTCAGAAGTCACATATTTTATTTTAGCCGCGGGATTGTTTTTTTTAATTTCATTTCCGGTTGCCTGGATAAGATGGGTTTTTCCAAGTCCCACGCCGCCATAAATAAAAAGAGGATTATAAAGAGTGCCGATATTTTTTGTGACCGCCACGGAAGCGGCGTGCGCTAATTCATTAAAAGATCCCACGATAAAAGAATCAAGAGTGTAACGGTGATTAAGGCCGGTTTCATTATTATTTTGAAATTCTTTAAATTCCAGCTGGGTTTCCGGCAGAGGAGCGGATTTCTGTTTTTTAAGAAGCAAGTAATTCATATTAAGATTAGGATTGGCGTGCGCGACAATATTGTAAGAAATATTTCTAATTTCCTGATGATAATTGCGTAAAGATTTTAAGATTAATTTTTGGTATTTATCTTCCAGCCATTCTTTAATAAAAGTATTGGGAACGTTAATGGTGATAACCCCTTCTTTATTTTCAGCAATCTGCGTATTTTTAAACCAGGTAATAAAATTAGCTCTTGAAACTTCCAGTTCAATTTCATTTAAAGCCGCTTTCCAAAGTTCTTCATTGGTCATGATTTATTTTTCAATTATTTTTTTACAATGTTGATTTTTTAATTATCTAATTAAAATCCGGTTTAGACAAATGTTTGTTTTTATTAAAAACCATCATAAAATCTTAATATAATGTGGATAACCTGTAAAAATTGTTTTTAAATCTGATATATTGTATAGTATTTATATGTCTATTACTTATCAGCCTAAAAAAAGAAAACGCGCTCGCACTCATGGTTTTTTAAAAAGAAAAAAAAATACCAGCGGCCGTAAAATTATTAAAAAAAGAAGAAGAAAGGGGCGTCAACGGCTGGCGGTTTAGTTTTTTATGCTGCCTAAATCCCGCAAACTGAAAGGCAGGGATGTTTTTTTTCTTATTTATCGGACCGGGAAGAGATTTTTCACCGATTATTTGACGGTTTATCTGAAAATCAGCCGAGATCACAGCAAGTTTGCCTGCGTGATTTCAAAAAAGGCCGGCAAAAAGCCGTGGCGAGAAATAAATTAAGAAGACGTTCTTATTCCATTATCAGGCGTTATTTGCCTGATTTAAAAGAAGGCGGGGCAATAATTTTAGTTTTTAAAAAAGGAGCAACCGAACTTTCTTATCTTGAACTTGAAAAAAATATTTTAGAAATTTTTAAAAAAGCAAAATTATTAAAATAATCAGGAAATTATGTTTTCTTTTATTTATACCGAATTTCTCTCCCGCCCTCTTTTTAACGCTTTAATTTTTTTAATCAGCATTATGCCCGGGCGCGATGCGGGTTTGGCGATTATCGGGCTGACAGTTTTAATCAGAAGCGCTCTTTTTCCTTTAACTCATCATTCAATTAAAACTCAATTTAAAATGAAAGAGATTGAGCCGGAAATAAAAGAATTGCGGGCCAGACATCCGAATAAAGAAGAGCAGGCTAAAAAAATAATGGAACTTTATCGCCAACACGGCATAAATCCTTTCTCCGGATTTTTAGTGTTATTTGTTCAATTTCCTATTTTAATCGCTCTTTATCGTCTTTTTTGGCGAGGTTTAAATTTAACGCAAGGCCATCTTTATTCTTTTATTGCTTTTCCTGAAATAACGCGGATGAAATTCTTGGGATTGATTGATTTGGGCGCGGCCAGCTTATTTTTAGCGATTACCGCCGGCTTATCCCAATTTATTCAGGCAAAATTAACGCAGCCGCCGTCTTTTTCTTCTGAAAAAAAATCAAACGAATCTTTAAAGGGAGATTTCAGCCGCGCGATGAAAATTCAGATGATTTACGTTCTGCCGGTTTTTATCGGAATTTTTGCTTATAATTTTCCGGCGGCCGTGGCTTTGTATTGGACAACAACGAATATTTTTACTATAATTCACGAAGGCATCGTAAGATATAAAGCAAAAAAAATACAATATGGACAATTTGCTCAAACCGCTCCGCCCCCAGACCATTCCGGTTAAAAAAGAAATTTCCGCTCAAGTCAAAGAAATTATCCGAATCTTGGTTGAAAAAATGGGAATAATCGCGGAAGTGGAAGAAAATTTTTCTTCAGCCGGCGTTAGATTTACCCTTAAAACGAAAAATGCCGGAATGCTTATCGGAAATAACGGCGCTAACTTGGCGGCTTTAAATCATTTGGTGAAAAAAATCGCCAAAATAAATATAACTGAAGATGATGTTCCTCAGTTTTTTTTAGATGTCAATGATTACCAAAAACAAAAAAATGAATCTTTGGAGGATATGGCTAAAATGAACGCCCAGAAAGTCAGATATTTTAAAAAAGAAATTTTAATGCCGCCGATGAACGCTTATGAGCGGCGCGTTATCCATTCTGTTCTGACCGAATGTCCGGATATTCTTACGGAAAGCATTGGGGAAGAACCTAATCGGCGGGTGGTTATCAAGCCATATTTATAAATTTTCAATTTCAAAAGCGTTAATCTAATTTCAATCCCCATAAAGTTTCGTCTTTTTTATCCGTGAAATAAAGATAGTGGCTTTTTGGATCAACAGTTATTTTTTCTATGTCAAAAGTTTGTTCCGTTAGAATTTCTCCTGTTTCCGGAAAAGCGGTGTTTATTTTGAACAAACGGTCGTTAAACGATATTTTTCCTTTAAACCAATCATCGGGATAAACGCCGGCTGGAAAATAAACCGGAACGCCGCAATAAATTACGCTGGCCGTGGTGGTGGCGGCCCAAGCGCATTTGGAAGCCATGGTTTTCGGCCCTAAACTAATTTCTTTTCCTTGAGCGGAAATAAGAGAAGAAACTATTTCTCCGTTAGCCGGCAAGATTTGGGAAATTAAAATTTTTTCTCCGTCCGGAGACCAAAGCGCTTCCAGTCCTCTTAAGCCGCCGATGATTTTGCTGAAAATGCCGGTCTGCGGGTTGATTTTATATAGATAACCTTCGGTTGTTCCAGAAGGCCGGGTCAGCAGGCTGATCGCGTTTTCCGCGGGCCAGCTGATTGAAAAATCGCCGAAAGGAGTGCTGTAAATTTTAGTTTGTTTGGCATTTTTCGGATCAGCGGTAATTAAAGAATTGCGTCCGTTGATTGCCGCGCCGTATAAAAACTGGTCTTTTCGCGGCGCGTATCCGCCGAGATTGATATCCGGAAGCAAAAACACTCCTTGGGTACTGGTGCCGGTAAAAACCGCGGAAAAATATTTAATGTTTTCATCGTCAAAAATGCTTAAAATTGCTTTGTCCGCGTCCGCGGACCAGAAAGCGTCGGATATTTTCGGAATCGTGGTGTTGGAAATCCGCACCCGTTCTTCGCCGTCGCCGCCTATTTCATAAAGATGGCCTGTGGCTTTTTCCAGGTAGCGCACGCGGCCGTTGGAAATTGCTTTTAAGCCGGTGACCGCGACCGTGGTCAGTTGGGTTAAACTTTTTTTGATTTTTTCCTCTTTTTGTTCTGTCCCAAGGATGGTTTCAGCGAATGATTGTTCTTTTTCTTCAGCCGCGGGAAACAGCCGGCCGATCACTCCCCGTTCCGCCGTTGGCACGCTTCGGAAAAGTAAAAAGTAAATCAAAATCAATCCTAAAATAATCAGGCTAACGGCGCCGGAAACAACAATAATTATTTTTTTGCGGTTTGTTATCATAAATTAAAATACAAATAAAATTAAATTATTAGTTAGGACAAGCACAGCATATATTTTTTTCAGCGGGCTTTGTTTCTCCACATTTTTTTGAATCAACGCCTACACAACCCGGTATAATATCAGCGCAATCTTTTCCATAAGGTGCTGACTTCCATTGATATTCAGCAGATTTTTTTTCAACAGTGCTAATATTTCCATTAATTTCACTAAAGAGTTCAGTTGTTGTTATGTCTTTTATACTTTGCTTTTCTATTCCTTTTAATTCTAAGTTTTTTAAATTTGGGTTAATGGTATTTAAAATCAGCCAGGAGCCGAGCGCTAAAATCAGGCCGACAATCGCCCAATAAATCCGGTCTTTGGCGTCTTCAACCACACTGGTGTTGCCGCTGGCGCCGATATACTGCATTCCGCCGATGACAATCATTATGACCGCTAAAACCGCGGCCACGGTAATGGCATATTTAAAAAGAGCGGATAGATAGTCGGTTAGATTAACCGCTGTATCTTTTTTAATACCGGGAAGCGGCTCCATTGGCGTGTAAGCGCTAGAAACAAAAATCAGCGGAATGAAAATCGCGGCTAACAAAACTGTTATTAAAATTATTTGTTTTGATTTATTCATGACAAGGTTTATTCTCCAAAAATTATATCAAGCGCCGCATCGGCAAACTGTAAAAATTTATCCGGATGTTTAATCGTAACTTCAATCGCGGTTTTTCCCGCGCTTTGGGCCGGCGCCAAAAGATTCAAAACGCGCGGCCTTTCTTCGTTAGCCAGCGGCTTATTGTTCATTTTCCATTCATAGGAAAGGTTAGCGATGTTTTCTTGCGAAAAATAAAAAGGTTCGGCGCGCAGAGCCAAGTCGTTGGCGCGGAGGCTGACTTCTTCGAGGAGCGCCCGGCGATAAATCGGCCCTTCCAGAGGATGTTCTTCGTAAAACAAGATTTCCGGCGGCGTATTATCGCCGGAAATGGTAAATCCTTTTTCAAAACTGATTGTTTCCAGGCGGTCGGAAACTTTTAAGACGATTGTGCGGTCTTGATTGCCGTCAAGAGAAAAAGTAAAAGAATCTTTTCCCGCGCCCGAGGCGCTGATTTTTTTATTAAAATCAAGCGACCATTCGTAAACTAAACTTTCCGGCGATAATTTTTTATTGTCTTTAAAGAGATAAGGAATAGCGGAAACTTTTACGGTTGATCCCGCGCTGGGAAGAGCTTTGCCTTTGTAGCCGGCCGGCACCGAGGTCATCGCTTCCCAAAGAAAATCAAGATCGTTGCCGTTTAGAATAAAAGTTTGGCTGGCTTGAATGCCGTCAGCCGTGGTGACATAAACAATGAGTTTTTTAGTTTTGCCTAAATCCGGACTGGTCAGCTGAATAGTTTTTTCGCTTAATCCGCCGGCAATGACTTTTCCGTCAACTTCCCAAGTAATCGCCGCCCGGTTAACGTCAAACTGATAACTTTTCAGTTTAACGGTGACCGGAGAATTCGGCGTTGGATTATCGGGGAGAAAGGTGATGAAAAAATCATCGCCGATCGCCTTGATTTCAGCGGGCAGCGATAAAAGGATAAATAAAATAAGCAATAAAATGATATTTTTACGATAATTCGGCATATTTTATTATAACAATTAACTCAGCGCGATTCTAATCAGGGCAGCGGCGATATTAATCGGCAGAATACTGATAAAAAAATCAAAAATACTGCCGGCCATTATCGGCAGAAAAATTTTTGCCAATTCCGAATCGCCCGGTTTTCTTTTTGGCCCGAAATAAAAAAATAAAACGCCGCCGAAACAAAAATTAAAAAAAACGCTGGCAAAAGGAATCAGAGCTAAAAGGTCAAAAAGCGCGGCAATTCCCAAAATCAGCCAATGTTCGGAAACTTTTTTTCCGAAAGAAAGCGCTTCTTTCATTTCTTGCGCCGGTGTTTTTGCCGTTTCCAGCGCTCCCAGCCGCGCTTGCTGTAACTCCATTAATCTTTGATTTTCGTCTCCGTCCATAGTCGTAAAAATTAATCATCAAAAACGAATTAACCCGTTTCTTGGGATTGCTGATATTCTTCTTTCGCTTTTTTAATCGCCAGCATTTGGGCCGGATCAGAAGTGATGATTTGATCTTCGGTGTAAGAAGCCAGCACTTTTATCGCCACGTGTTTTAAACCGGCAAAAAAGACGCCTTCGCCCACGTCCGCTTCCAACAGAAGATATTTTTCTTCATCCGTCAGGTTGAATGTTTCCTGCAGTTGATCCATTGCCGCGGGAGATTGGCGCAAAAGAAGCTGCATTGAGGAATTAGTGATAATCGCTTTGCCGTACGGAGAATTTAAAAAATCTCCGACATCTTGAGTGATGGTGCAGACTCCCAGATAATATTTTCTCGCCCGTTTGGCCAAACCGAAAAGGAAGGAAGCCCCATCCTCTGTTTTCATCATCCACCAAGCCTCATCAATGATTAAAAGCCGTTTTTTTAAAGTTAGCCGCACCGCGTTCCAGATATAATGGGTGATCAGATACATAGCCACGGGTTTTAATTCTTCCTCCATATCCCGGACGGAAAAAACAATCAAGTGTTTATTAATATCAACGTTAGTGGGCTGGTTTAAAAATCCCGCCCAACTGCCGCTGGTGTATTTTTTCAGGCGCTGGGCCAATCCTTCCCCGCCTTCGGTGGAAGCGAGAATCATTTCCAGATCGGAAAGAATAGGCGGCGTAACTTTGGTAAAATCCGCTCCAAAAGTAATGTCATGGGCGGCGTAGGTTTCGGTGATGGCTTGATCTAAAATAGAGTCTTCTTTCGGCGTCAATCCTCCCAGCATTAAGCGGAAAAGGCCGACCAGATTAATGATATGAGAGCGCAAAACATCGGAAGGCGATTCATCTTCCCGCGGAATCGGCAAATCAAAAGGATTAATATGATTTTTTGAAGTTAAAGAAATGTTGATATAGCGGCCGTCCACGGTTTCCGCCAAATATTCATACTCTCTTTCCGGGTCAATAATCATCACGTCTATGCCGAACATTAAAGAACGGAGGACTTCTAATTTGGTGGTGTATGATTTTCCGGCGCCGGCTTTGGCAAAGATAACCGAATTGTAATTTTCCAAACTGAAGCGATCAAAAAGGATCAGCGAGTTATTGTGGCGATTTATGCCGTAAAGGATGCCTTTATCCGAGGTGAGGTCAAAAGAGACAAAAGGAAAAATAGAAGACAAAGGCTCGGAATTAAGGCGGTTGTTGATCTGGAGTTTGTCGGTGACGTACGGCAAAACACTGTCAAATCCCTCTTGTTGCTGAAAAAGAGCAGGTTTGGTTTGAATCAGTTTGGCGTTTAAAATATGGCGGATTTCCGCCTCATTTTGGTTCGCTTCCTGAAGCGTGTCGCCGTAAATAGTAAGGTAAATTCCCGCGCTGAAAAGTTTTTCCTGGGCTTGCTGGAGTTTGTCGCGCAGATTTTCCAGATCGTTTAAGGCGGTATCTAAAATCGGATCGCGAACCAGCCCTTTTTCTTCGCGGATGCTGATCTGCGACTGGACTTCCGCCACTTTTTTCTGCATTTGTTTCAGGACTGTTTCGGTGTTGATGGGATGGATAAAAATAGAAACATTAAAAATTTGATCCAAGTTAATGATCGGGGAAAACCATTCCGTGGAAAGATAACGGGGATAAGAATACACAAAAATAGTTTTAGCGATTTTATTGCCGATTTTTATGAAATTTGAGCTTATTTCAAAAGCGGAAGGCGCGATGACGTCTTTTAATTCCAAAGCGCCGGCTTCATAAATTTCCGCGGGGAAAACCGGCAAGATTTCCTCCTCTTTTTCTTCTTTCTTTTTTGATTTGAAAAAATCAAGTAAAGCCATGTTATGTTTTAAGCGCTATTCCTTCTGCGGTTTCGCCGGGATTGTAAAGCTGATAAAATAATTCAATCAATTCCTCGGTTTTCAGCGGAACAGTGCGCACGCCGCAGCGCGCCAGGCCCTCGGTGACCGCGTCTATTCTTTGCCAGAGCTGGTTTTTATGTTCCAAAAATTTTTCCTCCGACTCCGAGCTTTTTTCTTTCTGGCCGGTTAATTTTTTAAAACTTTCCAAGAGGCCGCCGGCAGCGGGAACAACCGCGGCGGTATAAGAAACGGCGACATAAAAAGTCTTGGACATTATTTTATTCGTTTCAATGAAGTTTTTAATGAATTCCGAATATTCCCGCGTTTGGATTTTTAAAAGTTCATTGGTCTGCGTTTTTTCTTTTTCTTTCAGCATCGTCAGATAAGGATTAATATCCAAAGAAGCGGAATGGATGAGAAATTGGACGGAAAAATCCAAAGTATTCAGGAAGTACTGGTATTGGGAAATAATCGCTTTTTGTTCTTCCAGAGATTTAAGGGAAAAATTAATGGAAGAAGCCATTAAAATCATTCTGAAAGAGCCGTCTTTCAGAATAACGACGTCGTCGCGAATTTCCGAAATGGGAATTAATTGTTGGCTGGGGTTAGATTTCATTGAATTAACGTTTTAATTTTTGGTGGATGTCCAAACTCCACGCCAGCTCTTTTAATTTGCTTTCCGTAAGTTTGGGCAGAGCCAGCGCTTCTTTTTCGGCGAGCGTCTCCTCTTTTTTTTCTAATGGTTTTTCTTCGGTTTTTTTCCAGATATAAAGCCGGCTGCCGATGGAAAAATTAAGAGCGCTGGTTAAAACTTTAAGCAGAGGCTGGCCGTTGATTTTTAAAAAAGCCAGCGCCAGAAAAAATCCGCTGATCGGAACGATTAAAAGAACAGCCAGCCATTTAGGCAAAAGGCGCCAAAAAAGAAAAGCGGAAGCCGCGGCGCCCAGAATATAAACGAACTGTTTGAAAGTCAGGGGCCCGAAAATTTTATCTTCAACCTCGGTAAATTGGGGAACTTGATATTGCATAAAAATTTAAAGCAATTTGTCCGTATTTCTTAATTTATAAAAAATATTATCAAATAATCGGTTCGCGGTACGGGTCTTCTCCGGGATATTTTTTATCCGGTGAAGTTTTGATTTTTTCAAGCGGCTGCCGGATTGTTTCTTCGCTTTTCAGTTTGTGTTCAAACGGCACGGCAGGGATTTTTGGTTTTTCCGCGATTAACGGCGGCGGTTCTGTTGGCGGCGGCTCTAACGGCGTTGGTTCAATAATCGGCGGCAATTCCGCTGTTTTTTTTAAATCCTGAATTCTGAATTTTTTAGCCCCAGCCGAAGGCTGGCCAGCTTTAGGCGGAAGAGGCGAACCTGCCTTTGGCGAAAAATCAGCCGGTTCGCCGATGCTGTGCATTTTTTTTAATTCTTCCCTGATTTTGTAAAAAATCCGCTGATTTATTTCTTGGGCGATGTTTTTTGCGATTTCTTTGTTTAATTCCAGCCCTTCCGCCAGATTATTGATAAAATCTTTAGGATGGGTCAGGCCGAGCATCACCAGTCGGGTTTCATTGGCTAAAATCCCCAGTTGGTCTATCTGAAGTTTGTATTTTTTCCTGATTTCTTCCAGAGTTTTTGCCGCATTAGCGCTGAAAATCACTTCCTCTACTGTTGCCGGAAGTTGTTTGTATTTTTTTTCCAATTCTTGTTCGGTGTATGATTTCATTTTAATTTAATGGATTAACCCTGTTAAATTTTGCAAAGCAAAACATTTAACAGGGTTAAATTATTTCTTTTGGTTCGGGTTTTTGTTCAAGTTTTCCCAATCTTTCTTCAAGTTTCTTTTTTTCCGTTTCGCTTTGCTGTTTTTCTTCCAGTTTTTCTTTTATTGCTTCCAGTTTTTCTTTTTCTTTCATTAATCTGTTTATTTTATTTCGGTTGAAAACAAGTTCTCCTTGTCTTTGTTGGGCTCTGCCTGAAGTATTGCCGCTTAATTTTCCTAATTCCGCTTCAATTCCGTCCAGATAACTGCCGATATCTTTATTTATTCCTCCCGTTATTTTGCTTAGTTGTTCATTTATTTCTCCAAGTTTGCCGATGGTTGTTATTTTTTCTTTCACCGTTTTTCCTTCTTTTTCATATTCAATTTCGGTTTCCTCGCCGCCGACTATTTCTTTGTATTTTGCTTTTTCTTTGGCTTCAATTTCTTTCTTCACCTGTCTTCCTGTTTGGATTTTTTTAATAACTTCTCTTTTTTCTGGAGTAATGATTTCCGTTTCCAGCATGGTTTGCAAGCCGGTATCGCTGTAGCCTTTATATTGTTTTTCATATTGTTTGCGTTTGGCGGCAAGCTCTTCTTCTCGGCCCGCGGATAGCGCGGCTAAGCCGCGGCCCACGCCCGGAGTTTTTCTGATAACCCCCATTATTTTTCCCCAACGACCTCCTTTTTCTTCTATTTTCTTCCCTTTTTCCATCGCGTATTCCGCTGCGGTGCCAATGCCTCTTTTACCATAGCTTTTCGCGTATCCTTGGACCTTTCCTTTTGTCCAGTTAGCCGCGGCCATTGCCTGGCTGCCGCCGGCGCAAGCCAAATTTTTAGAAATAATCAGGGAACCGATCATTAAGCCGATTAAAAGCAAGAAATTAAGGACAACCCCAACTGATTTTTCTATGCCGCTGGTAAAGGCTTCAGCGATGCTTGCTGATTGGTTTCCGCCAATTCCGCTGATCACGGCAGAAAAATCCTCGTTATTAATAATCATCACCACCAAATAAATCATAAACATAAAAGCCGGCGCCAGCAGACATTGGCAGCCCAGTTCTTTCCACCAACGGTCAGCGTATTGTTTGGTGTTAGGCAGGATCATCGCGCCAAAAGCCAAAGGTGAAAGAATCATTAAAAATAAAAGTATGATTGTCCGGAAAATAAAAAGAGAAGTGGCGGCGAGAAAAACAAAAGCCGTGACTAAGATAAGGGCTGATCCGCCGATTGCGCCTATAATAATATTTTGGAAAGCAGCTCCTTCTTTATCCGCTGTTCCGGGAGGTATTTCTAACACTTTGTTATTATAAACAGAAGTCAGGCGCAGGCCATTCATCATTGTTCTAGTTACGCCGATATCATTTCCGTCTTTGTCTTTTCCGATGTTATCGTAAAATTCCAAAGCCAGAATGTTGGAAGCGTCAATAATGGCTTTAGTAATAGGCAGACTGAAGTTTATTAAAAGAGCCGCGATGATTAAATTAACCAGGAGTTTTTTGGTATCATGGCCGGCCAGGCGCAAAATGGCGCCGATGGCGATATAAAGAAGAATAAAAATAAAAAATAGATTAACCACATCCCGAATAATCTTCCAGCCAAGATTAATGGCGCTGATCTTGGCAAAAGCGCCGTTGTTTAGAGTTAATTTAAGGGTCATTTCAAAAAGTTGCGCGGCCAGCCATAAAACCCAGGAAACAATCCAGAGTATCACATTACCTAAAGAAGCAAATATATCTTCAATGGAAGGAAAAACAGAAGGAAGCCAAGCGAACGTTGTTTCCGCCGCGAACGGCCCGAGAATGATTATCAGGCTGGCTAACGCGATTAAAATATATTTTTTGTCCGGCAAATTTTTTTTCATTTTTTATTAAGGATTGATTTCAACGGATGCGGTTGCGGTTAGGCCTTCATCGTCGGTTACTCTCAAGCCAATGGTCAACGGGCCGCTTTTGGCCGTGAATTTCACTTTGATAATGCCGTTATTAGGGTCAACAATTTTCATATCTTCATAAGAAGCGCCGGTGCCGATTGAAGACGTAATTTTGGAAAGTTTTTTATAAGTTGAATCAGTGATATCAAATTTTGCTCCTTGCCGCTCTTCAATCGGATGGCCGTTGAATTCACTCTCGCTTATTTGTTTTTTAGGCAGGTTGGCTGCAGATTGAGATATAACGGCCTTGTATTGGGAGCTTTATTGTAAGGCGAGCTATGAGCCGCGTCATAATATTTTTGACTTAAGCTGCCGGATACTGCTCGGGTGTTGTCGTTGTTCACGTAATATGTGTCTGAACCAGCCATACCGGTGACGACCGTTCCCTCATTATTATTTAAATAAAAATTATAAAGGCATTGGTTGTTTTCGGTAAAAATGCCGTCGCGGTTTAAATCAAAAGCTTCCCATTCATATTGGAGCGATTGGGTTGTTGTCGTAGCGCCGCGGTTATTAATAAAATCCCATTCATAGCCGCTAATCCGCGGCGTGCTGTCAAAATCAACGGAAAGCGAAGGGTCTAAGATAAAATATCCGTCACTTCCTTTAACCGGATTTTTAATTTCCGCGATTGGCTTGACAAAATCAGTGAGCGGAGGGAGATCGGTAAAATCCGCGTTAAATTCTTGAGTCGTTTTTTCTTCCGTCCAATTGCCGGCCGCGTCAATCGCTCCATACCAGATTTCAGTGCCGCCGGAACTCACTGCGGACGGAACAGCCAAAGCTTGTTTATAATAAAAGCCGTTAATTTGATTATTAAAACGAAGTGATACTGCGGCGCTGCGATCATTTGCCGTCTCCCAAGATGATTGTTTAAAGAAAATCGCCGTGGGTTTGTCGGTTAAAGGATTAAATGAAAGAATCGCCGCGTGTCCGGAATCCGTTGGCGCGAGCGCGGCGGAAGGTTTGCTCCAATTGCCGGCCGGATCAATCGTGAATAAAGAACGTTCCAAAATTATTTTATCTGTTTTATCTTTAAGCTCGGAAAAGAGCGGATCCGTTGCTAAGCCCGAGGATAAGCCGTTGAGATTAACGGGAAAAGCGCCGGCTTTGGCGTTTTTTTGGCAAGCGCTGGATTCAACGGCTATTCTGACGGCGAATTCTTCGGCTGTTTCTCCTTCCCGAATAACGGCCGCGGCCTGGGCTTTTGAACATATTTCAAGGCTGGCGATTACTCCGTTGAGATAAGAGAGAATTGATTGTAAATTATTTCGCCGGTCTTTGATTTCTTCGGCATGAGTTTGAATGTCAATAAACGCTTTAATTCCCGCTTCTTTTATTTTTATTAAAACATTAATGAGATCAGTAAGCTTTCCGTCATTAGCGGAATTAAAATCTTCGTAAGTCGCCAAAATAGCGTCTAATTGGCTGCGTTGGATCGGATTAATTAAAGACTCTTTGCCTAACTGGATTCTTAAATCTTCTATTTTCAGATAGTTTTTTAAATCTTCGCGGATATTCGCGGGAATAAAAGTTTCCTTGGCGATTTTTGCGGCTTCTTTTCCGTTTTCTTCGTCGCGGAAGAATTTTATCAGCGCTTCTTTGATGCTTTCGGGAATGCTGATGTCTTGGCTGGCCAGATAAGCGGTTAAAGTTGAATAATTAAAAGGGCTGCGCAGAAAAACCGGCAGGCTGCGCGGATCTTCGGTATTGAAAGCGTCATCCACGCTAAGCCATTTTAACTGGGCCGTGGCTGCGCCCGGAGCGGTGGAGCTGATAATAGTCAGCGCTTTACCGTTGTATTTAGGAGAAGCGCGAACGCGCGGTTTTGTTCCGTCAAGAGTGTAATAAGTGTCTCCCGGTTCATTGGCGGTTAATTTTACCTGCCAAACATCAATAATTTTAGCCGAGGTTAAAGGAGGCGTGTAATCAACCTTGCCGGTAACGCCTTGAGAAACAGAGGTGGGCAAACCTCGCGGGACCGCGGATTTTATGGCTTTTACCCCTTCTTTAGTCAGCCGGTTGACAATCGCGTCGCCGATCGCCACCACGTAATTATACCATTCTGAATTTTCATTCAGCCAGTCAACATCTTTAAAAACAGTTTTGCTTAAAGAATCCGCCATTGTCTTGCCTGGGGTGAGGGTTTCCCATTTTTCGCAAGTGCACGGTGTCCCGTCTTTTATAGGTATTTCATCTTCTTTCCATTTTCCCGTTTCTTCTTTATATTCGGCTTCTTGTGTTCCCGCAATTTTCAAACGCGTTTGGCAGGATATTTTACGGCAAACTTTATCGCTTAAAAATCCGCCGGAAGCGGTAAGCTCTTTTTCCAGTCCCAGTTTTTTCTGCGTTTCTTTTGCTAGTTTTTCATTAACCGCGGAAAGAAAATAGCCATAAGGATTGTTTTGGCTTTCGGAAATTTTAATCCAGGCGGCCCAGCCGCCGTTTTCAAAATTATCCATAAAAGCGTCAAAATTCACGCCGATGT
Organism: Candidatus Niyogibacteria bacterium; assembly: GCA_016186495.1. Taxonomy (GTDB): domain Bacteria; phylum Patescibacteriota; class Minisyncoccia; order JACROR01; family JACROR01; genus JACPLO01. The sequence goes on along the minus strand of JACPLO010000010.1, from coordinate 29,885 downwards.
CTCTAAGAGTGCAGCGGGCTTTTTGGGCAAATTTTTTAGGAGTTTGGAGAGCGAGCCGAACTTGGCCGGCCCAATCAGCGTCGCAAAGCTGCTGCATTATAGCCGGCCCGGTTATTTCTTCCAAGGATATGCCGCCGGCTTGCTGGGCCGCTTTATCAAAAAATTGCCCCCAATCGCCGGTGTCAAAAGTCGAAGTTCCTTCGCCGGAAATCCAGGCGATTATTTCATCCACAATCATATCCAAAATCATTTTTCGGAAGGTCGCGGTCGCGATATTAGCCGCTTTTTCAGCCGCTTCTTTGGCATAATTAGCGATAGCTGACGCCCAACCGGATGCAGAAGTGATTCTCATAAACCAATCGGCGACCGGCGTTTCAGCTTTAGCTTGGCGCGGATAAAAAGAGCTTGCGGAAAATAAAATTATCAAAAGCAAAATTCCGGCTAAGATTTTTCGCGTTTTTGAATTTTTGTTTGAAAATTGATTCATTTAAACAAAATCCTAAACTCTAATATCTAAATTCTAAACAATATCTAAATTCAAAATTCTAATGATCGAAACATTATTTTGATTTTTCTAAAATGGCGCCGAAAATTTTTCTCAATTCAACAGCTTCTCTAATAAGTTTTTGTTCTTCAATTTCTAATTCAGCGCTATTATTTACATCAATTAGCTTTAGCCAGTATTCCGTTTCCTTGGCTTCTTTTCGGCAGATTTTAATTCTCATTATAAAATCTTTTTTGCTTAATGATTCATTTGCCTCAATGTAATTCGCGCCGATTGAGCCGGAAGATCTAATTACCTGTTTTCCGTCTTCAAAATTTCCTGTGGTTTTGGGTAAGTTCTTAATGAAACTTCTAACCATTTTTGCAAACTCAAACGTTCGTTCTTCTAAATCATATTGTTTTGAATTTTGAATTTTGATCATCGGAATTTATTTAGGATTTAGGATTTGGAATTTAGGATTTTAATTTATATCTTCTTAAAAAAATCAGCAAATTTATTCATCAGTTGCCGGATTTCTTCGTTGATTTTTTCATGTTCTTGAAGGGCGATTATCGTTTTCAAAGGATCGCGTTCAATTTCTTTTAAATTTTCCAGCACGACTATTTTTCCGAGCAGAAGTTCAATGATCCGTTTATGGCTGGAAACAAAGGTTTTTGGCGCGGGAATTTCTTTCAGCTCCCACGTTATTTTTTGGTAATAATTCAGGTATTCGTTGCTGTTGGAAAAATCTTTATCTTGAACCGCTTGGAGAAAAGCTTCTTCCTGCGATATTTTTGGCAAAGGATTTTCAGCGATAACTTTACTGAACGATTGAAGGTATTCAGCAAAATTTTTTTCACTGTTGTCGTTTATGACAATCAATTCGTTTTCGGAAATTTGCGGATGAAACAAAGCGGTGAAATCCGCCAAAGTTTTTTCCGCGGCGGAATCCAGCAATTCCGAATCAGCCGGCACACTGAAATTTTTATTTTCCGCGCCGCTTAAAGCTTTAAAACCGAGAGTCTTGGCGATCTGGCCGGTTAAATTTGTCGCGGCAAAATCTTGGGAATTCAAGCCAATAATTTTATTTTCCGCTCCAATTTTTAAATCCGGCAATTGGTCGTTCGGTCCGGCTTTGAGCGGGTCGCGATTTTGCCTGATTTCTTCGCCGTCTAAGGTATTGTCTTTATCCGTATCCGGATTCAGCGGATCGGTTTTCCAGAGCGCTTCCTCCCAATCTTTTAGGCCGTCGTTGTCGCTGTCTTTTTGCGCTTCCTGCTCCAATTTCTGGATTAATTCCTGGTTGCTTGAACTAAAAATTTTAAATTTTGATTCTTGATTCTTGTTTAGTCCAGATTTAACGATTGGCAGAAAAAACAGCAGTAATCCGGCTGTTCCTATTCCGGCGATTAAATAAATTATTTTTTTGCTTGGCCAAAACATTGAATAATTCAAAATACCGGCAAAATTCAAATTTGCGGTCAGTTTCTGCTATTTTTATTTTAGCACTTTTTTTCTTGTTTTTCCCGATTTTTTATCCACAAGTTGACAAATTTATATTTTCTGATATAATTATAATAAATACGATTAGTTTTTTGAAAATAATTCCCAAGGGTTACCCTTAGGATAAAAGGAGGAAAAATATGAATCTAATATTAAGTCTATTTTAAGAGTAAGGAGGTGTTTAAAATGAAAAGAATAATGCTTTTAGGTTATATTTTTCACAGCAAAAGGCGGGCCAGCTGTGCTCGCTAATCTGGCGAACGATCTTAGAAATCAAGGAGCAATAAAAACCTCGCCCGGGGGGTTTGCTGAAAGAAATAAGGATGCCCAGCTTGGCGCCCTGATTAATCAAGACCGCGGCGTCAGCAAAGATGTAGAAATTTTTGTCCAAGGGGAGCAAAACCTTTGGATTCCATATAGAGGCGCGGCTGAAGTTCTTACTCCGGGCCGGGTACTTAGATATGACAACCAGAATCAGAAATGGTTCTGGGAGAAACTTTCTTCTCATTGGCTTAAAGTGGACGGCTTAGAAGCCATTCATTTTGAATCGCCGTTTTCGCAAAGCATTACTTTGCGATTACGCGATGAAAATGGAAGTATCAAGGAAATTATGTTTGATACTTCTGGCCGCCGGGAAAACGGTAATTATTATGAAAGGATAAATGTCCTTTTCATAAAACTGCCATTGGGCCAGTATAGGTTTAATGTTTTTGCCTATACTGGGCAGTTTATTTTTAAAAGTACAGAGGGGCGGCCTTATACGAATTCTCTGTACATTGATGGTAATCCCACTGATTACCAAATCGGTAATCAGTGGGTTGGCTGGATTCTATATTTATAAATATAGAATCCGTCCCCCCACGCTTTATAAGCGTGGGGGTTATTTTTTTTCGCAAAGGCAAGCCCAGTTTTCAAGCGTTAAATTTTCGGCGCGGGCTTTTTCCGGAATTCCGCATTTTTTAAAAATTTTCCGCCTTTTTTCTTTGTTTGGGAGTTGAATTCCCAAGTTATTGATGAGAAGTTTCCGTTTATGGCTAAAACCGGCTTTAACGAGCGTAAAAAAGTCTTTTTCCGCGATATTATTTTTAATAAAAAAATCGCGGGAGATATTGGCGATGGCGATAACCGCGGAATCCACTTTCGGCGCCGGAGAAAAATATTTCTTTGAAACTTTGAAAGCGATTTTCGGCTGGCTAAAAACTTGGACGGAAACAGCCAAAAGGTTCATTTTTGGCGGCTGGGCAATGATTCTTTGGGCCACTTCTTTTTGGAGCATTAAAGTCATAGCCGAGGGCCGGCAATCGGATTCCAAAAAAATCCGCAAAAAGCGCGAAGTGATGTAGTAAGGGATATTAGCGACAATTTTGTACTTGGAGGCTCGGCCTCCAAGTTGGGTTTTAAAATTAAATTTTAGAGCATCCGCGTGGATAATTTTTAGCCGGCTGGCGGCCGGATCGCCGGCAAGGGTGAACTTTTCTTTGAGGAATTTTACTAATTCAATGTCTTTTTCCACGGCAATGACTTTTTTGGCGCGCTTAATCAATTCGGCGGTCAGAATGCCTTTACCCGGGCCGATTTCCAGAACAATATCATCAGCGGCGATGGCGGCGGTTTCCGCGATTTTTCGGGCAAGGGATTCGGATTTTAAAAAATGCTGGCCTAATTTCATAAATGCTTTTTCATATTTAATGCTATTTAATATTTATATTTTCATTTACGATATATCGTAAATGAAATGTTAAAAAATATTATAGTATATTAATACTATCAAAACTGTTTTTTTCACTGTCTTCTTCGTTTTCTTCCGCGCTGATTGGCTCCATTAAATGTTCGGGAATGTCCTGTAAGAAATCAGACGGTTTATTAACTTGTTTGGCGCCGAAGACCGTGCGGAAAAAAGCGCAGGATAAAAAGAGATTTTTTTGGGCGCGGGTAAGCGCCACATAAAAAAGCCGCCTTTCTTCTTCTTTTTGGAATTGGTCTTTGCCGGATAAAAGAAGATGAGGAAAAAGCCCCTGTTCCAAGCCGCTGACAAAAACCGTGTCAAATTCCAGCCCTTTGGCGCTGTGGACGGTCATTAATTTTACGCTTTGGCTTTGGCTTTTGATAGCGTCTTGTTCCGCCATTAAGGCGGCATCGTCCAAAAGTCGTTCTATTCCTTGAGGCGGTTGAAAGTTATCGTATTTTTTAGCCAAACTTGCCAATTCTTCAATGTTTGCCAGCCGCGTTAATCCTTCTTCAGTGCCGTTATTCAGAAAATCGCGATAGCCGCTTATTTTTAGACTGACCTTGATTGCTTGAGAAGCAGGATTTTCAAGCATTTGATTTTTTATTTTTACTAAAATGTCTTCAAAATTTTTGATAAGATTTGTTTCTTTTATTGTAAAAACATCATTTTTTTTTGCGAGAACAGCGGCAACGCCGGTCGTGTTTGCCGCGGCGAGATATTTAACGGTAAGCGCTTTGCCGATGCCGCGGCCCGGAACATTAATAATTCTTTTGGCGCTGAAAAGGTCTTGAGGGTTCAAGCTGGCGCGCAGATAAGCCAGAATGTCTTTAACTTCTTTTCTTTGGTAAAATCTGACGCCAATCAGCTGATAAGGGACTTGTTGGCGGAGAAAGGCTTCTTCCAGAACGCGCGATTGAAAATTAGTGCGGAAAAGAACGGCGATTTTTTGAGGAGGAATTTTTCGGCGAATCAGATTTTGGCTGGCGCGGGCGATAAAATCCGCTTCTTCCAGTTCGTTGGCCGCGGCAAAACATTTTATTTTATCGCCCGGGCCTTGGCGGCTGAACAGATTTTTTGGTTTCCGCAGCTGGTTTTTGGCGATGACCGCGTTGGCGGCATCCAAGATATTTTGAGTGGATCGGTAATTTTCCTCCAAGGTGATGATTGCGGTTTGAGGCCAGTCTTTTTCAAAATTTAAGATATTGCGGAAATCCGCGCCTCGCCATTGGTAAATTGCCTGGTCAAGGTCTCCCACGCAACAGATATTTTGGCTGGCTTGGGCAAGGAGTTTGGCTAAACGATATTGGGCGCGGTTAGTGTCCTGATATTCGTCAATGTGAATATACGGCCATTTTTCCTGATATTGCTTAAGGATTTCGGGAAAACGGCTGAAAAGAAAAACGGTTTTAACGATCAAATCGTCAAAATCAAGCGCGCGGTGCTGTTTGAGTTTTTCTTCGTATTTTTCAAAAATCGCGGCCGCGGCCTTTAAAAAAGGCGAATGATCCGCCTTTGCTTTAATTTCTTCCAATCCTTCCAGTTCACTTTTGCTTTTGGAAATTATTGCCCGGATTCTGGCGGGTTGAAATTGTTTTGGGTCAAGAGAAAGTTCTTTAAGGCATTCTTTGATAAGATTTAGCGAATCTTCTTCGTCAAAAATTGAAAAATGGCGGCTGATTCCCGATTTTTCGCCGTTTTCTCTTAAAATAAAAACGCCTAAAGAATGAAAAGTGCTGATAAAAGGAAGTTTATCCCGTAAAAAAATTCCTTTAGGATTAAGAAGGCCGGAAACGCGTTCGCGCATTTCGCCGGCGGCTTTATTGGTAAAAGTAATGGCCAGAATTTGTTCCGGCAAGACGCCGTTTTTAATAAGATTAGCCACGCGGAGGGCGATTACTCTGGTTTTTCCCGAACCGGCGCCGGCTAAGATTAAAAGCGGCCCCTTTTGGTGGAAGACCGCCTCTTTTTGTTGTTCATTCAGCTCTTTTTCAGTAGTATTTTTTGGCATTATTGGCACAATAGCAGTTATTTTCGTTATCCACAAATAATCCACAAATGCTTTAATCGGGGTTGTTTTTTTCTTTAAAATCGGTTAGGATATGAAAATAGATGAGAAAAGGCCGAAAATATGGCTATTTTAAAGGATATTTAAGCATAAAGAGAAAAAATAGCCGGTTGATTAGAAACACATTTGATTTTAACTTATTTTAAATAATTTCCAAAACTCTAATTCTTGTTTTAAGAGTAAGAGTAAGATATCCGTTATTTTAAACCTGTTAAAAGCCAGGAGTTTTTTTGTTTATGCGCCCGTAGTTATAATAATCGCGTTATTTTTCGGTTTTTTCAGCATTCCGCCTGCCCAAGCCGGCTGGCTTTCTTTTTTAGATAAAATTTTTCAAAAAGAGGAAACAGTTCAAGCCGCGGCCGCAATAAACGTTCAAACTATTTCCTTACTTAGCGCGCCGACCAACGAAAATCTTTTAGCCGGAACCGGCGGCGGAGAAATAAATATCGTTGAAAACACCGCGCTTTTGCCGGTGGTCGGGCCTCTCGGCAGTTTAGCCGATGTCTTGGAGGAACAAAAAAAACCAGACCAAATAAGCATTTATGTCGTGCGGGAGGGAGATACTCTTTCGCAGATCGCAAAACTTTTTAATGTAAGCGTTAATACGATTATTTGGGCTAATGATGAAATTAGGCAAGGCGATAAGATTAAACCCGGACAAACTTTAGTTATTTTGCCGATTAATGGAATAAAATACATCGTAAAAAAAGGAGATACGTTTTCAAAAATCGCCAAAGAATTGAAAGGAGATGCTGATGAAATTATGGAATTTAACGGTTTAGCCAAAGAAGACGAACTTAAAGTTGGAATGGAAATTATGGTGCCAAACGGCGAATATGATTTGCCGAAATATGATTTTCCGAATAGCCCTAACGCTGGCGCCAAAGAATACGCCGGATATTATTTAAGGCCGATCAATGGCGGCCGCCGGACCCAAGGACTTCACGGTTATAACGCGGTTGATTTAGCCGCATCTTGGGGCGCGCCGGTTTTTGCGGCCGCTTCCGGAGACGTGATTATTTCCAAAAACCAGGGATGGAACGGCGGTTACGGCAACTATCTCGTAATCAGGCATCCGAATGGCACCCAGACTTTATATTCCCATTTGAGCAAAAATATAGTTTTTAGCGGCTGGCATGTGGCGCAAGGGCAAATTATCGGCTATGTCGGCTCAACCGGAAAATCCAGCGGCCCGCATGTTCATTTTGAAATCAGAGGCGGTCCGATCAATCCTTTTGCCTTTTAAGATTTTTAAATTTCCGTTTGTTTTGGCCGGTATTGGATGGCTTCCAGAAGATGGCTTTCTTTAATTTCTTTATTTCCGGCCAAGTCCGCGATGGTGCGGGCTATTTTTATTACCCGATGATAAGCGCGGGGCGAAAGATCCATATTTTTCGCGGCTAAATTAAGCGTGTTGCGGCAGAGATTGGAAAGCGGCGCCAATTCTTCCAGGTCTTTTACGGTTATTTCGCTGTTCGCGATGATTTTTTTATTTTTAAAACGTTCTTTTTGAATTTCCCGGGCTTTAATTATTCGTTGGCGGATTTCTTCCGAGCGCGCCCCTTTGTTTTTTTGGGGCGCTAATTCTTCATGCTCAATTTGCGGCACATCCAGCCAAAGGTCCAGCCGGTCGGCAATGGGCCCGGAAATTTTTCTTTTATATCTGAAAAGCGCGGTCGGGCCGCAAAGGCACATTTTTGTTTTTGATCCCAAATTTCCGCAAGGGCAGGGATTCATCGCGCAAATAAGGATAAAACGCGCGGGAAACTGGATCGTGTCTTTGGCGCGCGCCACGACAATGCTGCCTTCTTCTATTGGCTGGCGCAAGGATTCTATCACTCGGCGGTCAAATTCCGGAAATTCATCAAGAAATAAAACTCCGCGATGGGCGAGAGTGATTTCTCCGGGCCGAGGCCAGGCGCCTCCGCCGACTAAAGCCACATAAGAAGAAGTATGATGAGGGCTGCGAAAAGGCCGGCTGTTTGAATAAAGATTTTTAAGATGGCCGGCGACGCTGTGAATCGCGGTTACTTCCAGCATTTCTTCAAAAGTTAAAGGCGGAAGAATAGAGGAAAAAGCTTTAGCCAGCATGGTTTTTCCGGTTCCCGGCGGGCCGATCATCAATAAGTTATGCCCGCCGGCTGCGGCGATTTCCAAACCTCTTTTTGCGGCTTCTTGTCCTCTGATATCTGAAAAATCCAAATTTTCTCTGTTTTCTTGGCTAAGAGTGAAAATAGTTTTTGTTTTGGAGCAAGGCGGAATGATTACTTCTTCGTTGAAATGCTGTAAAATGTCGCTTAAACTGCTTACTTCGTAGACATTTATATTTTCTATCAATGAAGCTTCTTTGCCGTTTCCTTTTGGTAAATAAACTTCTTTAAAGCCCGCTTTTTCAGCTTCCGCGGTTAAAGGCAGAGCTCCCTTAATCGGCCTTAAACTGCCGTCTAAAGAAAGTTCGCCTAAAAAAATTTTTCCTTGAGGATTAAATTTTACCTGTTTTGAAGCTAAAAGATAACCCAAAGCAATGGCTAAATCAAAAACCGGCCCCTCTTTTTTTAGGTCAGCCGGCGCTAAAGAGATGGTCACCCGTTGGCTTCTTTTTTGAGGAGAATTTTTGCCCGTATTTTTGATGGCGGAAGAAATGCGCTCCAGAGATTCTTCCACGGCTTTATCCGGCAAGCCGACAATGGAAAGTTTTCGTTGCCCTTGATAAGCGTCAACTTCCACGTCAATAATTAAGCCTTTAAGGCCGGTTACTTGCGCGGAATGCAGTTTTACGGCTTTATTAAACATAATAAACCATGTGCACGGCAATTTTTAAAAAAGCGAAGCGGAGCTCAAAAATTGCCACAGATGCGCGCAAAAATTATTTATGAAGCGTGTTTCAGGCAAGCGCTGGCCGCAGGATTGGCCTTAAGCCGTTTTTCATCTATCGGTTTTTGGCAGATTTCACATTTTCCAAAATTACCTTCCTCGATCCGTTTTAAAGCTTTTTTAACGTTGTTCAGCTGTTCTTCCAAAGCTGTTTCAATGCCCACGCGCGTGTCAAATTCTTCAAATTTATCAGCCATTTCGTTTTGGTCCGAAGTCTGCAGATTCAAATCTTTTTCAGTCGGCTCCCAATCATCGGGATTTTCAGGATTTCGGCGACCCACGGTTTCCAGTTCGCGTTCCAGCCGCGCCAATTCTTCTTCTAATTTGTTTTTATAAAAATCTAAGTTGGAAATCATAAATTATTATTGAGTTTAAAATATCGGCGGCGAAATAATAAGTTTCTCCAAAGCCGCTTCTAAGGCGGTGTCGGAAGAAGCAATGATTAAAATGTTTTTATTAAATATAGCGTAAGTTAAAATCGGCTTATTTTCAAGATTGTAAATGATTCGGGCGTCGTTGTTTTTGATCACCGCATCTTTAAAAATATTTTCTGCTGTCGTTAAATTTTTATCAGCCGGCAAAAGCGGCGTTAAATCTTCCAGCATTCTTTTTTCCCAAAGTAAAAGCGCGGCAAAAGTCCTTTCAAAATCATTAAGCCGGGAAAGGATTAAAATTTCGTTTCGGCCTAAAGTGTCAATCACGCCTAAAGTAAAAGGCGCGGCCAAATTGGCGCTTATTTCAGAAGGAATGTTTATTTCCGCGGCTTGGAAAAATTCCGAACCGTTTAAAAATTTTGTCCGGCCGCCCTTTTCCTCTTGTATCGGATAATAAGTCAAATAAGCGCTTAATTGGGGAACTTTCAGTTTTTTTTGGATATTTTCTTTTAGAAGAGCGTTTTGCCCGCTTTGATAAATTATTATTTTTTCCACATCAGCGCGAATTAAGGGCTGGGGCGGGCGCGCCGCCAATTGTTCGGTTTGTTTCTGGCCGGTGTTCAGGTAAAAATAAGCGCCAAGGCCTAAACTTAAGATAATAATTGCCAAACCTCCGATTAAAAGAGCGGTTTTAAGAAAAGGATTGAATTTTTCTTCCTGATGAAGCGCGCTATGGTTTTTTTTCAGGCGCATTGCCTGTTTGACAATGTCTAAATAAGATGCCCCTTCTTTTTTGGTGTATTCCGCCATATCTGTTTTATAAGTTCTGATCGCGGGAAGATCGGAAACCGTTTTTTTATCCGTTTCTTTGTTGTCGGGAGTGGTTTGAAGAATGTTTTTTTCCGGATTCATCATTTTGAAGCGCTAAATTAACGCGTCCTTTTTCGTCAATCTCTATAATTTTAACTTTTACTTCGTCGCCGATATTAACAACATCCGTTACTTTGTTAACGCGATACGGAGCGAGCTTGGAAATATGGATTAAACCTTCTTGGTTTGGCGCAAGCTCCACCATGGCGCCGAATTCAAAAATCCGGCTTACTTTTCCGACAGCCAGATCGCCAGGTTTGAATTCTTTCGTGATCAGTTCCACCAGCGAAAGAGCTTTTTTGGCTGATTCTTCGGTTTCGCCGGTGATAAAAATCGTGCCGTCTTCTTCAATGTCTATTTCCGCCCCCGAAGCTGTTCGGATGCTGTTGACGGTTTTTCCTCCCGGGCCGATCAAAAGGCCGATTTTTTCGGGATTAATGCGATAAACCAGAATTTTAGGGGCAAAAGGAGAAAGATTTGGCCGCGGTTCAGCGATGGCTTTCAGCATTACTTTAAGAATTTTTTCCCGCGCCTCCTTCGCCTGATTAAGAGTTTTTTCAAGAATTTCCACGGTTACTCCTTCTATTTTAACATCCATTTGAATAGCTGTTAATCCTTCTTTGGTTCCGGCGGCCTTAAAATCCATATCGCCATGATGGTCTTCCGGCCCTTGAATATCGGTAAGAATTTTATAATTATGCTCGTCTTTCATTACCAGTCCCATGGCGATTCCGGCCACCGGATTTTTAATGGAAACGCCGGCATCCATTAAAGCCAAAGTGGAAGCGCAAACTGAAGCCATGGAAGTGGAGCCGTTTGAAGACATTGTTTCGGAAACTATCCGGATCGTATAGGGAAATTTTTCTTTTTTAGGAATGACCGCGGCCAGCGCTTTTTCCGCGAGCGCGCCGTGGCCGATTTCCCGGCGTCCCGGGCCTCTCAACGGTTTTATTTCTCCCGAACAAAAAGGCAAAAAGTTATATTGGTGCATAAAATGCTTTTGTTCTTTTATTTCCATTCCTTCAATAAGCTTATGGTCCCGGGGAGAGCCGAGAGTAACGGTTGAGAGAAGGTGCGTCTGGCCGCGATAAAAAATTCCCGAACCGTGGACGCGCGGCAAAATTCCCGCTTCGGCGAAAAGCGGCCGGATTTCATCCAATTTGCGGAAATCCGGCCGCTGATTATTTTCTAGGATGTTGCGGTGGATTATTTCATCAATCTCTTCTTCATAAATTTCATCGCTTAATTCAAGGCCTTCGTCGCCGAACCGCTCTTTGACCGTTTCCAGCCATTCATTTTTAAGTTCCGCCAGCCGCGTGGTGCGGCCGGTTTTTTCTTCAATGAAAATATAATCTTCCAGCCGCGGTTTAATGTGTTTTTGGAAAAGATCGCGAAAACCATCCGGCTCTTTGGCGGTTATCGGTTTTATTTTTTCTCGGCCGATTTCTTTGATGATTTTTTTTTGCCAGCTGTTTATTTTTTCAATTTCTTCAAGCGCCAGCTGAAATCCTTTAACCGCGTCTTTTTCCGGCGCTTCTTTGGCTTCCGCTTCTATCATGTTGATTTTTCCGTCTTTTCCGCAGATTAAAATTTCCAAGGTTGCTTCCGTTCTTTGGCTGGCGGTGGGATTTAAGATAAATTGGCCGTCTTTCTTAACCGTTCTGATTCCGGCAATCGGCCCATCCCAGGGAACGTCGGAAACGCCGAGCGCCAAGGAAGCGGCGACAATCGCTGGCACGTCCGGCGCGTTTTCTTCGTCATAAGAAAGCACCAAGACGATTACCTGAACTTCGTTTCTGATTTTTTGGTCAAAAAGCGGCCGGATGGTCCGGTCAATTAAACGGCCCATTAAAATAGCGTTATCCGAAGACCGCCCTTCCCTTCGGAGAAAACGCGAACCGAGAATTTCTCCCACCGCGTAAAATTTTTCTTCGTAATCAACGGATAAAGGAAAATAATCCAGATGTTCTTTCGGCTCTTTGGAAATTACGGCGGTGGCTAAGACTACGGTGTCGCCGTATCGGACAAGCGCCGAACCGTTGGCTTGTTCGGCTAAATCGGAAAATTCCGCTTTCAGCGGACGGCCCGCGAATTCGCAGGAAAATTGCTTTTTTTTCATTGAGTTTAAGCGGTAAATCGCTGCTCGCCGCCAGATTTTAGATTATGAATTTCATAATCTACCTATCTGACGGCCAACTGCCGATCAACCGTTTTTATCTGTTAATTATTTTACAATGCTTATTCTAATTACTCTTTTTTATCAGATATTTTTTATTGTCGTCAAGGTCAACAAATTCATCCGCCGCTTCTTTAAGAGCCGTGGAAGAAGATTTTCCGAAAGCGATTACTTCCACGCGCCGGCCTTGATTTTTTGCGTATTCCACTAACGGAATAAAGTCGCCGTCGCCGCTGGCCAAAATAATCGTGTCCACGGCCTGAAGAGTTTTCACCGCGTCAATCGCCAAGCCCACGTCCCAATCCGCTTTTTTAAGCCCGCCGTAAAATTCCTGAAGGGGTTTTACTCTGGTTTCAATGCCTAATTTGGTCAGGGCTTCAAAAAACGGTTTTTCCTCGCCGGTTTTAGTGCTGATGACATAAGCAAAAGCCCGGATAAGCTGGCGGTTGGCAAGGGCATTTTTCAAAAGTTCTTTGAAATTAACCCGCGCGTTGTAGCGGCTGCGCGCGGAATGATAGAGATTTTGAACATCTAAAAAAATCGCGACGCGCTGGTTTTTATGCTGGGCGACGCTCATTTTGATTTTTTCTTGAGCCCTAATTTTCTGACCACGGTGTGATAGTTTTTTGGGTTGTCATTGGCCAAATAATCTAAAAGAGATTTTCGTTTTGCCACCATTTTTAATAAACCGCGGCGGGAATGATTGTCTTTTTGATGAGTTTTCAGATGGCTGGTCAGCCGTTTTATTTCTTCGGTTAAAATAGCGATTTGAACGGCCGAAGAGCCGGTATCTTTCTGATGCGTCCTGAATTTATCAACAATTTTTTGTTTTTCTTTAACCATTAACATTAATTTGATATTAGCACATTTTTTTTATTAGCGCAACTGATTAAATAATGTCAGTGCGCGATAATTGTGCGACATTTAGAGGCGCGGTAGAATAAAAAGATGAAAAAAGACATTCAATCCCTGCATAAAGAATTTTTGGAATATCTGGAAATTGAAAAAGGCCGGAGTTTAAAGACCGTGGAAAATTATGACCGTTATCTCAAACGTTTTTTGAATTTTTCAAAAATTAAAGAGCCGCGGGAAATCAGCGATGATTTAGTGCGCCGTTATCGCCTTTGGCTTAACCGCCAAAAAGCCGCGGAAGACGAAATAAATCCCGTTAGAAGCAGGATTGTGTCCGTGGCTTCTAACGGGATAAAAAGAAAAACGCAGAATTATTATTTAATCGGCTTGCGCGCTTTTTTAAAATATTTAATCAAGCGTGGAATTGAAGCATTGCCGGCTGAACGGATTGAATTGGCGAAAACCGGCGGCCGCGAGCTGGATTTGATTGACGAAAACGAACTGGAACGTTTATTGGAAGCGCCGGCCATTGATTCAGCCAAAGGATTGCGGGATAAGGCGATTTTAGAGCTTTTGTTTTCCACGGGTTTGCGGGTTTCCGAGCTTTGCGAGTTAAACCAAGATTCCATTTCTTTGGAAAAAGGAGAGTTTTCCGTGCGCGGCAAAGGCGAAAAAGTGCGGGTGGTGTTTTTGTCCGGCCGGGCGCGGCAGGCGCTTAAAAATTATTTGGAAAAGCGCGGCGATCTTGAAGAAGCGCTTTTTATAAATTTTCGCGGGAAAAAAAACGCTCTTTCCGAACAATCCCGCCTTACTTCCCGCTCAATCGAACGTTTAGTCCAACATTACGCCATTAAGGCCGGAATTTCCCGAAAAGTCACCCCTCATATTTTACGGCACGTTTTTGCCACTGATTTATTGGCTAATGGCGCGGATTTGCGTTCGGTGCAGGCGCTCTTAGGCCATGCTAATATCACCACCACTCAAATTTACACCCATGTTACCGACAAACAGCTCCGCGAGGTTCATTCCGCTTTTCACGGGAAAAGGAGAAAGAGATAATGGCAATTTTTGAAAAAACGAAGCGGCGTTTGATTTTTCAAAAATTGCCAGATGAAAAAAAGCGATATGCAAAGCTTATTTTTTGGCGGTTTTTAAGAATTCAAAAATTAAATTTTCCAGTTTTGGATTATCTTTTAAAAGATCAGTGCCGTGGCCGCCGGTTTCAAAAATTTTAATTTGTTTCTCAACCTTGGCCGGCGTTAAATCGTATAATTTTCGGTTCATTTCGGCGTTATTGCCGCCGGCGCGATCGTCTTTCGCGCTGGCGAAAAAAACTTTTTGGCCGGCTTGAAGATTTTTAACCAGCGGTTCGGTTTTAATTCCCCGGTAATTTAAACCGGCGGAAAGCAGGATCGCGGCCGGAAATTTTTGATTTTCCGCGAGATATTTCAGCGACAGATTTGCGCCGATGGACGCGCCGATAAAAAAAATTTTAGCCAAAGCCGCGCCGCGCGAATTTATTAAATAATCAGCCGCGGCTTGAATGTCAAAAACGCTTTTCCGGTGTTCTTCGTCGGTAAAATAAAGAAACCCATCCGGCCCGTTGCCGGATTCGCCGTGTCCCCGCAAGTCAATGGCGACGCTTTCGTATTTTTTATCCCGCGCTTTTTCCGCGAAATCTTGCCATGATTCTTTCGTAGCCGGCATCATATGGATTAAAATCAGCCAGCCGGCCGGTTTTTCAACTTCCGCAAGATTGGCCATTATTTTTACGCCGTCTTTGGCAAGAAGAGAAATTTTCATAAATTTTTTCTGGGGATTTACATTTAATAAAATATATGATATATATTATTTGGCGTTAGTTTTTTAAATTAAAAAAATAGGAGGTGATAAAGAGGGTGGTCAGACATCGTTATGGGAAAAGAAAAAAGAGAAATCAAATTAAAAACAAGAAAAACAGTCATTGTAGTGAATATAATCATGATAATCAAAGAAAAAAGAACAAAGAAAATCTTTTGAGGCTTCTAAGAGAAAACCATTTTTATAATTTATAAATGTAAACCTCCAGACAGGCAAGGGCTCCATAAAATATGGAGCCCTTTTGTTTTTAACGTGTTCAGTATTCTTGAAATAGTGCGAACCATTTTTATCTCGCCGTGGCGGGGCGAGGAAAGCTCCCCGCGAATCCGTCAGCTGGCGGACGGAAAGGCCGGCGGAGCCGCATCGCTGACAATTTCAAGTTTTTGAATGATTTGAGTATAAATCATTTCAGTAAATTTTCCAATGAAAAATGATTGGAAAATTTACTGCTTTGGCGACAACTAATTCAGAATTTGCGAAGCGAATACCTAAAGAATAAAGGATTTTTATGAAAATGACAATGATTTAGAAAAAACGAGAGCCCCGAGTGGAAGTGAATTCCACAAGGGGCTCGTGATGGGGACCGCACTCCTGTCAGATGGATTAGACTCAATCCATCTTCAAACTTCAAAGAATGATGATCTCCTCATCAGCACTGAAGAGCGCGACAAGACGCTCTTTAAAGGGGTTATTGTCGGGCTTAGCATCTTCTGCGTCTGCATTGAGTAAGGCCTTTTTGAGCTCAGCATCATCTTTGATATATCGCCAACTACACCCATTTCTTGTTACCGTGAGAGTCAGGTATTTATACCCTTTCTCCTTAATGAAGGCGAACTGCTCCCTTAAATTAACAAGGTGGTTGAATCTAAGCAAAAATCTTGCATTCATGGCGTGCCTCCTTTTATCAGATTGTGGAAAAGAACTTTCGCCGCACAAATCTCCCGCGGCAGGGGTTATTAAGACCATTCTTAATAATGGTTAAATATAGTACATATGTCTTGATTTGTCAAGTCAAATAGCGGTACATCCAACCTTGAAGTGCAACACTCTCGTTAAAAACTTCTAATGGGGTTCTCCAACCTAAACGCTTTCTCGGACGATTGTTAAGAGCGTTCTCAACTGTCTGAATAGCTTCATCGGATATTGTCGCAAAGTCCGTGCCTTTTGGAAAGTACCATCTAATGAGACCGTTGGTGTTTTCGTTCGTGCCTCGTTCCCAAGAATGGTAAGGGTGGGCAAAATAGCAAGAAATTCGGAGGACTTCTGAGATTGCTTGATACTCAGCGTTTTCACTGCCATTGTCGACAGTGAGAGTCAGACGGCTTTCATTTGGCAATTGATTCAATCGGCTAATGACGGTTCGCTTTGTTTCGCTGGCAGTCCCATTTTGAATACGGCTAATCAACACCAGGCCGGTTTTTCTTTCTACCATAGTATTCAAACCAACAGAACTTTGCCTTGAAACCATCGAGTCGCCCTCCCAGTGACCGATGGTTAGGCGAGTTTCAATTTCCTTTGGTCTGTCATCAATTGACGGACCTTTTGGCCTGAAGATTCTTTGAACCGAGCGCATTCCTTTTTGTCCCCGACGTTTATGACGCCGTTTAAGGTAAGGCCGCAGGTCATGATAGTAAGGCTTCATTTCGCCCCAGCCGTTTCGATGCGCCAGACTGTAGATATATTGATAAATAGTTTCATGAGAAATTGATTTGTCGTGGCTCGAACCGGCTCGTGAATTTGTTTTATCCTTGAATCAAGCCGAAAAACTGCTTTCCGAAAATGATTTTCCCAAAATGACAACATTTCTGAAAAACATCGGCGCGAACCATATTTTGCGAAACCGCCAATTCGTTTTTACCCCCAAAATTGAATATGGAATGGCCGCCTCGCTTCGCTCGGCGGCTTCCTCTGGCTTGCCTTTTTCTAAAGTGTCCCCCCGGGAGGAATCGAACCCCCATTTTAGGTTCCGGAAACCTATGTTCTATCCATTAAACTACGGGGAGAATGTGGTGTCTTCACCCTGTTAGATATTATCCCCTCGGCAGGAATCGAACCCGCATTGCTGGTTCCGAAGACCAGCGCTTTATCCATTAAGCTACGAGGGGAACATATCTAACGGGGCAAGTTTCACCATAAGAGTAATTATTACACCTAATTTAGCTTATAAGTTAAAAATAGTATATTATATTTTAGTAAATAATGAAATACAAAATTCCCAAAGAAATAAAAGAGATTTATGGCGCGTTAAGAAACGCGGGCTATGAAGCTTATTTGGTCGGCGGCTGCGTGCGCGATCTTTTATTGAATAATTCGCCAGCTGGCAGACCTAAGGATTGGGATATTACCACCAATGCCCGGCCGGAAGAAATTGAAAAACTTTATGAAAAAAGTTTTTATGAAAACCAGTTTGGCACGGTAAGCGTGGTAACTGACAGCGAAGATGAAGCGTTAAAAGTCGTGGAAATCACGCCGTACCGTTTAGAATCAAAATATTCCGACAAGCGCCATCCCGACGAAGTAAGATTTACCAAAAAACTGGAAGATGATTTGAGCCGCCGCGATTTTACCGTAAACGCGATGGCTTTGGATTTAGAGTCCAACGAACTGATTGATCTTTTTGGCGGGCAAAAAGATTTAAAAAAAGGCGTTATTCGGGCCGTGGGCGAGCCAACGGAGCGTTTTGAAGAAGATGCTTTGCGGATGATGCGGGCCGTGCGCTTGGCTACGGAACTTGATTTTGAAATTGAAGAAAAAACCAATCAGGCGATCAAAGAAAAATCCTTGTTATTGGATATTATCGCCAAAGAGCGCGTTAAAGACGAGTTGATTAAAATAATTATGTCTGACCGGCCGCAAAAAGGGTTGGAACTGATGCGGAAAACCGGCATTCTTAAGCGCGTTTTACCGGAACTTGAAGAAGGTTGGGGTATAACGCAAAACAAAGAGCATGTTTTCAAGGTTTGGGAGCATAATTTGCGTTCATTGGAGCACGCGGTGAAAAATAAATATAATTTAGAAATCAGAATGGCCGCGCTTTTGCATGATGTCGGAAAACCTCGCGCTAAACGCGGCGAAGGCCCGGAATCCACTTTTTACAGCCATGACGTGATCGGAGGAAGAATGGCGAAAGAAATCCTTTCCCGCCTTAAATTTTCCAAGAAATTTACGGAAAAAGTTTTTAAGCTGGTCCGTTATCATTTATTTTTTTCAGATACCGAAGTGATTACCCTTTCCGCGGTGCGCCGATTGGTGAGAAATGTCGGGCCGGAGAACATTTGGGATTTGATAAAAGTGCGTTTTTGCGACAGGATGGGGATGGGTCGGCCAAAAGAACAGCCATTTCGCCTTAGAAAATATCAAGCAATGGTTGAGCAAGTGCTTCGCGATCCCATTTCCGTCAAAATGCTTAAAATAAACGGCAATCAGCTGATGAAAATAACCGGCCTTGAGCCTGGCCCTAAAATAGGCAATATTCTGAATATTCTATTGGAAGATGTTTTAGATGATCCGAAATTGAACACCGCGGAATATCTGGATAAAAAAGCCAAGAAATTAGCAATTTTAACCGATAAAGAACTGGAAAAATTAGGCAAAGAAGCCAAGAAAAAAAGCATAACAGTTGAAGAAGAGGCCGTGGGAGAAATAAAAGGAAAGTATTACGTAAAATAATATAACGGAGTGTAGTATAGTGGCAGTACGCGGGGTTCGGGACTCCGTAGCGGCAGTTCAATTCTGCCCACTCCGATAAGGGCCTATGGTCTAGTGGCATGACGCGTCACCCGTCCCGTTAGAAATTGATGGGCTCATAGGTAAATGGCATACCGGCGCATTCGCATTGCGCAGTTCCGAGTTCGATTCTCGGTGAGTCCAAAAGTTAAATTTATAACGGGATGAACATTGACGAGACGGCAGTTCAATTCTGCCTAGGTCCAATAGTAATTTTTGATTTAAGGATAATTTGATTTTAATTCGTACATACGAGTCTGTTTAGGTGAAAGAAATTTTTTATATTTTAAATAAAAAAATCACGGCTATGTTATTATGAAAATTTTGTTAAAAATTTTGATTGATGTTATCTTAAAATAAGATTTAAGATTCTTTGAAAACTTAAAAAGGAGGAAATGGATAGAAATGAGAATAAAAATTAAACCAGAAATTATCAAGGTTGTTTTTTTAATACTTACAATTTTTTTAATTAATGGCTGCGCCAGCCGTTTTCCGACCAAAAATGAATGGTCGCGAACCCCTGTTACTCAAACAGAAAAAATTGAATTTGTCTTGCAGGGCGATTTTAAAAATGTTGATGAGTTTATAGAAGCCGCCGCTAAATTAAAAGAAGGCATGAGTTATGAAGAAGTAAAAAATCTTGGCTTTAGCACTAACGGCTTTAAGGCGGAAAACAGATGCGATGAGATTGGATGGGTGGAGGCTTCAGAAATTGTTTTGCAGAATACCCACCTGATGATAGATTTTGCGACTCTGGAAGAAATAATTCAAGGTAAAAAAGAATATAGCGGCGTGCGATGCAAATGCATTGATGTTAAAAGCCGCTCTGACCGGCTATTTGCTTATTTTAACAATAGCGACACTTATAAAATAGGACATTCCATAAAATTAGTGCTGATTTTTAAAAATAAAATATTATTCGGAATAAACATTAATAATCAGCCGATCAAAGAACACCAGCGAGAAAGCGCTTTTGGAAAAGTCATTGGCGACATCTTCTCTCCTCCAAAAATAGAATCGTTAACGATAAAAAAATAGAATCGCTGACGATAAAATAAAAAAGAGGTGATTTTAATTGGAGAATTGCAATGATTGTGATAAAAAAGAAAAAAATGTAGTAGTAAAAGATGAGAAGTGCGGAATATTATATTACAAATATTGGTGTTTTCACGCTCAAAAATGGGTTTTTTTTAAAGTTCCCGCAGAACAAGAAAAAAATAAGAAAAAAGGAAAAAATAGGTGAAAAATTTAAACAATAATAAAAAGCCTGTCTGTATATGCATGCAGGCTTTTTTGTTATATAGTCTTTATTGAGAATAAAATTCTTTGAAAACTTAAATAAATAAGGAGGAATTATGATGAAAAAAGTGGTAATTGTCAGCGCGGTCAGGACACCTGTCGGAAAGGTTAATGGAAAGTTAAGTCAGATTCCGGCGACCAAACTTGGCGCGATTGTTATTGAGGAAGCCGTCAGAAGGGCAAATTTAAAAAATAAAAACATTGATGAAGTCATCATGGGTAATGTTTTGCCATTGGGCTTAGGCCAGAATCCGGCAAGGCAAGCTATGCTTCTGGCCGGATTATCCGTTGAGACCGCTGCTTTCACTATCAATAAAGTTTGCGGTTCAGGTTTAATGGCGGTGATGCTGGGAGTAAGAAACATAATGTCCGGCGAAGCGGAGATTGTGGTAGCCGGAGGGATGGAAAATATGAGCATTGCTTCTCGCACTGATCATATGAATCATGACGGACTTTGGGATACTCCCAATGATTGCCACATGGGTTTATTAGCTGAATTTGTGGCTGAAGAGTATCGTATAACCAGAAACGAGGCGAATAAATTTGCGGTCCAATCTTATCAAAAAGCGTTAAGAGCGATTAATGACGGCAAGTTTAAAGAAGAGATTGTTCCAATCGGCGATTTTGATAAAGATGAAGTCCCGAGAGAAACAACTATGGGAGATTTAATTCGGTTACAGTCGGCTTTTAAAGATTGGGGCCAGGTAACTGCCGGTAATGCTTCTAAAAATTCCGACGGGGCGGCGACCGTTGTATTAATGACAGAGGAAAAAGCCCAAAAACTCGGCATAGAACCTTTAGCCAGGATTGTGGCTCAAGGAACATCGGGAGTTAATCCCAAGTATGCGTTAATAGCTCCGATTTTTTGTATTCCAAAAACTTTAAAAAAAGCCGGACTGGATGAAAAATATATTGATCTCCATGAGATAAATGAAGCGTTTTCTACTACCACGGTTGCGGTAGTCAAGAAACTTGGGATAGATGAAAAAAAAGTGAATGTTAGAGGCGGGGCCGTTGCTTTGGGCCATCCGATCGGCGCTTCCGGCGCAAGAATTTTGGTGACGCTTCTATACGCAATAAGAGATTATGGCGTCAAAACAGGTATGGCTTCTTTATGCATTGGCGGCGGCGAAGCCGTATCTTTGATAGTTGAAAGACCTTAATTTTTATAATTTTATAATTAAACCCTTTTTGGATTTTAAGTCCAAAAAGGGTTTTTTTGCCATATTGCCAGAAATTTTGATTAGCAGTATCTTTATTAAAACGGATTCTTTGAAAATTTAATATCTTAATATTATGGAGGAAAGAAAATGATAGAAATTACGATTTTTGGACGCGGAGGAAAAGGCGCTCGTTTGGCTTCAGAAATTTTAGCCGAAAACTTTTTTAGGGCTTTGGCTAAAAAAGGATATTTTGTCCAGTGTTTCCCTTTTTTCGGTTCAGAAAGGACAGGCCAGCCGGTTAAAAGTTTTGTCAGGCTTGATTCAAAATTCATAAGGTTGAAATGCCAGATTAAACAAGCGGATTATCTGATAACTCTTGGGGAAGATATTTTAGCGGCCCCTGATTTTGAACCAAAAAATAACTTAAAACCGAACGGCTGGCTTATTGTCAATAGCCGCCGAAAACAAGAAGAATTATCTCGTTTATTTCCCGATTATAGAGTGGTTGCTTTTAACGCTTCGGCAATCGCCAAAAAGCATAATCTGAGCAGGTTAAATGCCGTGATGTTGGGAGCATTTGCCAAAATGACTAATCTTTTCGGTTTTGAGGATTTAGCCGATGTTCTGGAAGAAAAGATTCCGGCGCGCAAAAAAGAGAATATTGAAGCCGCGAAAGAAGCGTATGATCTTAGCAAAGTATTGCCGGGAGGTGCGATATGACTGAAATAATCAGGCCTATTTTTGAAAAAAATACTCTTTCCCGAAAAACCGGTTCTTGGCGCGACCATGAATTAAAGCAAAAGCCAAGATACCAGTGGGAATCAGAAACAGTTTCACCCTGTAAAATTGCTTGCCCTTTGGAAAATGATATTCCTTATTGGATATCACTGCTTAAAGAAGGAAAAATTCAGCAAGCTTGGGAAAAACTAATGAAAAAAAATCCTTTTCCGGCGGTAACCGGACGGGTTTGCGCGGCTTTTTGCGAAGAAAGCTGCAATCGGAAGGAATTTGACGAATCCATATCAATCAGAGATTTAGAGAAATTTTTGGGCGATGAAGCTTTGGCTCGCGGATGGCATCCTCAAAAATCAGCCGGCAAGCCGAAAGAATTTTCGGTTGCCATAGTCGGTTCCGGCCCAGCCGGACTTTCCTGCGCTTATCAATTGGCAAGAAAAAGGTTCAAAGTGGTTGTTTTTGAACAACTTTCTGTTTTAGGCGGCCAGCTTCAATTCGGCATTCCCGAGTTTCGTTTGCCAAAGGATATTTTGGAAAAAGAAATCAATAATCTCGTTCGCCTCGGAATTGAAGTTAAGAAAGACATTACAGTTGATTTGAAACTTTTTGAAATTATTAAAGATTGTTATGATGCTTTCTTTTTTGCCGTTGGCCTTCAAAAATCAAAAAAATTAGATATTGAAGGCGAGAATAATCCGGATGTTTTTTACGGCTTTGATTTCCTTAAAGATGTTAATCTTGGAAAAAAAATAAGCCTTGGAAAAAAAGTGATTGTGATCGGCGGCGGCAATATCGCTATTGACGCGGCCAGGACTGCTGAAAAATCTGGTTCAGAAGTTGTTATTTTTTACAGAAGAACCATCGCTGAAATGCCGGCGATCAAAGAAGACGTTGTTTTGGCTCAAGCCGAAGGAATAAAGATTAAAGAATTGTTAAGTCCGATCAGAATTTCCAATAAATTCGGCAGAAATTTTATTGAATGCCAAAGAAACCGACTGGGAGAACCGGATGAATTTGGCCGAAAAAAACCCTTGCCAATTGGCGGCCTTAATTTTTTGGAGCCGTTTGATAATTTGATTATCGCGATCGGCGAAGAAGCTGAAGATGATTTTTTTGTTAAGTTGAAAGACGGAAATAAAGTTTTTTTGGGCGGCGATTTTAAAACTAAAGCTGGAACAGTTGCCGCGGCCATCGGTTCAGGAAGAGAGGCCGCGGAAGCAATAGATAAGATTTTTTCAAGAAAATCGCCGATTGAAACAAAAAATTCGCCAATAGTTAAGTTGTCCGATTTAAATTTGGCTTATTTTAAACATCAAGAAAGAAAATCATTGCCGTGGGCAGAAGCTAAAAGATGTTTTAGCTGCGGAGTTTGCCGCGAATGCGAAAATTGTTTTAATTTCTGTCCGGATATGTCTGTTAAAAAAACCAATGATCCTAAAAAACCTTATGCCGTTGATTACGATTATTGCAAGGGTTGCGGCATTTGCGCCAAAGAATGTCCGAGAGGAGTAATTGTTATGGAGGAAGAAAATGAAAGCAAGTCAAATGATCGGTAAAAAAATGCTTTTAGATGGCAATACGGCCGCTGCTTTGGCGGGTTTTAGCGCCAGAGTGCAGGCTTCGCCTAATTATTGCATCACGCCAAGCACCGGAGCCGTGGAAAAACTCATAGAATTTCTTGAAGAGAGAAAATCTCAAATTCGCTGGATGCATCAGGAACATTCAGTTATGGAAGCCTGCATCGCCGCCTCTTTGCTTAGATTAAGAACGATGACCGCCACAAGTTCCCATGGTTTGACATTAATGCATGAATCCTTACATTCAGCGGCTAAAGAGAGAACGTCCATTGTTTTGGCAGTGGCTAATCGTTCTTTGGGCCTGCCTTGGAATATCTGGCCTGATTTTCAGGACAGTCTCTCTCAAAGAGACACTGGCTGGATTCAGCTTTATTGCGAAGATGTTCAAGAAGTCTTTGACACTATTCTGCAGGCATTTAAAATAGCCGAGACCGTAAAAATTCCGGCAATGGTTTGTTTTGAAGGGTTTATCCTTTCACATTTGTCGGAAATAATTGATATTCCGACTCAAGAAGCGATTGACGGATTTTTGCCGCCTTTGAATACTGTCTTGCCTCTTGATCCGGATAATCCTTATGTTTTTGGCGGTTCTTGCCGCAGTCCGATTTACAGCCAACAGCTATTTAAGGCAATGCAAGCCGCGGCAAAGATAATTGAACAAATTACGGTTGAGTTTAATCAATCTTTTAACAGAAAATACGGCCTGGTAACGCCTTATGAGATTGAACCAAAGCAAGAATTAATTTTGGTGGCCGCGGGTATTACCGCTTCAATCGCCAAGGAAGCGGTTGATTTATACAAAGGAGAAGTTGGATTGTTAAAACTCCGTTTGTTTAGGCCGTTCCCATCAATGGATTTAAAATTTTGGCTGGAGAAAGGCAAAAAAATCGCTGTTTTTGACAGGTCAATGAGTTATGGAGCCAAAGGTATTTTTGCCCAAGAGATTGAGTCCGCGATGTATAATTCAGGCATTCCGATTTTTAATTATATTCGCGGCATGGCTGGTAAAGATATCAGGCCTGAACATCTTGTTGAAGACATTGAAGATGCTCTTAAATCAAGCGATCCTGAAATAATTCGTTGGAGGAGTTAAAAATGAAAGAAAAAATATATGACCGGCCTGAAAAGGAAATGCTTTGGCCCGGACATTCTTTTTGCCCGGGCTGCGCTGAACCCATAACTTTGAGGCAAGTTTTAAGCGTTTTGGCTGAAGATGATAAAGATGGAAAAAAAATCATCATTCTGGTGACTCCGGCTTCCTGCAAAAGCGTTTGCGCCAGTTTTGAAGCAAACGCTGAAAAAGTATTTGATATGGCAAGTTTATTTATGTCAGCGTCTGACCGGGCAACCGGAATCAGAATGGCGCTTGATTGGTATGGAGCCTCCGCCGCTTTAGTTGTGCTGTGGATAGGCGACGGAGCTGCTTTTGACATCGGTCTTGGTTCTCTTTCTGCGGCGGCTGCCAGAAATGAAAACATTCTTGTTTTCTGCCACGATAACGAGGGCTATATGAATACCGGAGTTCAGCAATCAAGTTCTACGCCGCAAGGAGCATGGACAACGGTGACCACCGAAGGCAAAAAATACCTTAAAAAAGATATTGCCAAGATTTTAGCTAATCACGGGGTTTCTTATGTGGCAACGGCTACCATCGCTTTTCTTGATGATTTGCGAAAAAAAGTCAGGAAAGCGAGAGAAATGCAAGGTTTCAGATTTATTCATTTATTTACTCCTTGCCCGACTGGTTGGCGTTTGCCGGAAAACTTGTCAATTGAAGTGTCAAGATTGGCGGTGGCTGCCAGGATTTTCCCGCTTTATGAAATTTTTAACGGGGAAAAATATAAAATCAGCGAAATGCCGGAAAAACGCTTGGTAAAAGATTATCTGGCAGTTCAAGGCAGGTTCAGCGCTTTGAAAGAAAAAGAAGCTGACTTGAAAATCATCCAGAAAAATGTGGATGATAATTGGTTAAGATTGGAAAAATTGGAAAAACTTTCCAAGTTTTAATAAATTCTTAAAAACCCTGTTTGTCGCAAACAACAAACAGGGTTTTATTTTTTTATTGACCTTTTTAAATTCATCGTTATATTATTTTATTAACAACAGAGTTGTTTGAAAATCAAAAAATAATGGATTAAAAGGAGGTATTTTTTATGAGAATGTTAGATTTTCCGGAAGAAATTCTTTTGAAAGATATTTTAGGGATTCCGGTCGCTGTTTTTATTCACAGCACGAAAAGGGGTCCGGCGCTTGGCGGGACCAGAGCGTTGAATTATTCAGAGATGATTGATTTTTTTAATGACGGCTTGAAACTGTCGTCAGCAATGACTTTTAAAGCAATCTGGGCGAGATTGCCTTTGGGCGGAGGCAAGGCGATTATCAACGCGGATGGAAAAGAAATAACAAATAAGGAATTTACTAAAAGATACGCGGAATTCCTTAACGAAATAAACGCAAAGAAAATAAAATTCATCACCAGCGTGGATATTGGCTGTGGCGAGGAATTTGTTGATATGGTTTCCCAATACACTCCTTATATTACCGGAAGATCAGTTTTGATTAAAGGGCTTGGCGATCCGTCGCCTCAAACCGCCAAAGGAGTGTTTTTAGCCATTAAAACCGCGGTTGAATTAGATGGTAATACTCTCCAAGGGAAAATCTGCAATGTCCAAGGAGCAGGAAAAGTAGCCATGCCTTTAATGAAAATGCTTGTTAAAGAAGGGTCTTTTGTTTATTTTTCTGAAAAAGACGGAGATCCGTTTGCTGAAAACAAAGCTCAAGAAGCGGAAAAAATAGGAGCCATCAGAGTTTCTGAAAATGGGATTTACGATCTGCCTTGCCATATTTTTATACCCTGCGCCATAGGCGGAACAATGAATAAATCAACTATTTCAAGATTAAGTTCTTTATGCCGGTTTGTTATTGGCGGCGCCAACAATATTCTTAATACTCCGGAAGATGGGATTTTGCTTCATCAAAGAAAAACTTTTTATGTTCCGGATTTTATTGTTAATCGTTGGGGATTGGAATGGGTGACGCAGGAAAAAAACGGGGTAAATAATAAATTATCAGCCGAAGATAATTTATCCGATATTCAAGCCGATGTTAAAAATATATTAAGAATTTCCCGCGCTTATAATTTTGCTCCCAGTGAATTAGCTGATATTATTTCTCAGAAAATTTTAGATGGTAAAGCTAAGTCAATTGAAGATGCTTACAACAATAATTTACCATAAAATTATAAATTAAAACCCCATACTTTTCAGTATGGGGATTTTTTTGCAGAACCGGAAGAAAAATAAAGCAGTTTATTTTTCTTCCACAAAATCATTAAATACTCCCGGGAAAAGCGATTTTGCTTTTTTTAAAACCATCATCGCGAAATCGCGAATTTCCCATTGGGCGTGCGAATCGCATCTCATTTTAAAAATATGGCGCCATTCTTCAAGGTTCGCGGAGACAACGATTTCACTGCAGACCGCGTTGGGCAATAAAAATCTGGCATCTTCATTCACTTTACCCATTTTTATTAGACCTTTTTCTTTCGCCAGTTTCAGAAAATTCTGTAAATTCCTATACCAGTTATCTATTAAAAGCATATTGCTTTTATACCATTCTCCTAAGGTTAAATTGTTTTCCATATTGCCATCGCCGATTAAATCCATCAATTTAACGTTACTCAACTCCTTTAGGGAATCCGGAATTACATAATATTCATTGTTGTAAAATCCCGCTTCATCGCAATATCTCTGGCTTTCCTGGGAAATCGCGCAAAGACGATGGCGGACTAATTGATGAGTAAAAGCTCGGGAGCCGCCTTTGAAACGGATTGCGAGCCACCAGTGTTTTAATTTTTCTTCCAGAGTATATTTAATATCCGAATTTAAAACAATGATATTTGCTGCTTCATTGAATATCTCTTGATTTTTATTAAAGAAATTTTCATTAATTTCCAAATCCGAGAAAAAATCAGGATATTCCCGGATTAAAGGAATTAGAATAGGATATTTTTGATCATCATTATCATTAAGTTTAGAGATTTTTTTGAAAAGATCTCTGAACATCCGCAGATTTCCGCTAATCAACCATTGCTTATTTTCTCTTTTACTGATTTTGAATAAATTATTTAACAATAAAATATCCAAAATCATTTTAATGTCATTATGAATATATCTTACATTAAGAGTAAGCCAAGAGTGTTCAATCACACTTTCATGCTTAAAAACTCTCAATAATTTATGGACAAATTGCTTTGCTGAATCATTGGTTATTTTGTCAAAAGATTTATAACAAGTTCTTCCGGCAAGCTCAATAATTTTTAGAAAATCAATTTTCTCTCCTTGGCCATCTAATAATTGATGGCCATTATAAAAACCAAGAACTTCAATTTCTCTTTTCATTTCTTTCCTCTCCTTTTTATTATTAAGTATTAAGTTAAGGTGCTCTCTCTTTTAAAATAGTATATTTTTTTTAAAAAAATACAAGCTTTTTTATGTTAAAATAATTAATATGTTTCACTTGAAACATTTTTTCTTATTAAATTTTAGGGGAAAAAATGTGGATAATGTGGATAAAGTATAATTTTTCTTTTTCTATAAGACATTGTCCTTTATTTATTTTGTCCATTAGAAATAATTTAATGCTTGTTATAAAATTTATTTTACAACAGACGTATAATTTAATCTGTTTCATATGAAACAAAATAAAAATAAAACAGAAAAACAAAAAATAGGAGAGATTGGAGAGAATATTGCTGTGAAACATCTTGTGAAACAAGGATATAATATTTTGGATAGAAATTTTAGAAAACCATGGGGTGAAATAGATATTGTGGCTAAAAAAGATGATATTCTTTATTTTGTGGAAGTAAAAACTGTTTCATATGAAACAGTTTCATATGAAACTAATAAATTGAATAGTGATTATGATCCAGAAAATAATGTAGATGATTGGAAAATAAAGAGATTAAATAAAGCAATTCAATCTTATTTAGGTTATATTAAATCATCGGATAAACAAGAATGGCAAATAAACATTATGTCTGTATTCGTTGATTTAAAAAATAAAAAAGCTAAAATTAGAATTACAGAGGATATTTAGAAATTTCGGAGAGTAGTATAGTGGTAGTATACATGCTTTGGGAGCATGTGGTCCGAGTTCGATTCTCGGCTCTCCGATCAGCAAAGACTTTTTGAAAAGATGTAAATCTTCTAAAAGAGTTTTCAATCGTTGCTGGTAATACCGCTCGCCTTCATCATCGCCAGCAGTTTGTCTTTCGGCAATAAAATTTTCAAAACGCTCTTTGATAAATTTCTTAATCTTGCCAACCAAATATTCATCATCTTTCCAGTTTTTACCTTGATTTAAACGCGCGTTAATTTCTCGCAACAAAGCAAGATAACCGGCTTCATCCCTCGGCTTATCCTGTTTATAATAAAAGTTAGATGCCCGTTCCTAAATATTCTTTAACGCCGTAATTTGGTGTTTTTTCAGAATTGGCCGTTTCCTTATCAGCGCTTTGAAAATTTTTCGTTTGTTCCGGGTTTGACATATTATCAATTATAAAATTATGTGAAAAAAATTCAATAAAATAAAAAAGGTGGCGGGGCAAGCTGGAGCGGCGAACTGCCGGTTTGAAAAATCAAATATCGCGGAGCTAAAACCGCCGAATGTGCGTGTTGAAAACAAATAAAACTTTAAAAAATCTATTCCAAAATTATGACATCGGCTTTTTTGACGCCGAATTTTTTCGCCAAATGCCTTTCCGGAAACCAGATGTCCATTTTATCGTTATGTTTGCGGGCCATCCGGTCTTCCACAATAAAAATTTTATCGCCGAAAAGCGACGGGATTTTTACTTTGGTGCCGAAATCCAAAAAATTGGCCGCCACCACGCCGTCGCGCGTCCGGGTGTTTGAGGCTGTAATAAACGGCGTATTATCGGTTTGATCAATTGTTGAAGAATAGCCGGTTAAAACGACTTTTATCGTTTTTGGAAGCAAGGATTCATTCGTTTCTTCAATTTCTTTTTCAGAATCTCCGCTGGAATCTCCACTTACAGCCATAAACAACTTTTGTTGGTTTTTCAGTTTGTTGCTTACAAAAATCACTATGTCATTATAATCCCAAGCGGCGCTTGCTTCTTTTATGGAAGCATTAAGCGTTAAAACTAGTATAACCAATGATATTATGGCTCTATTAAGCCAAAAATTATTAGATTTTAGCATTGTAATCATTTTATATAAACAAAAATCTCTACCTAAGCAGAGATTTTTGTTGTTTTCCAAGAATACACTAATATAACAAATTTGTCAAACAAATACTTGACATAATGGCATATATTTACTATACTTAAGCATCAGAATCAGTTCTTTAAAAATAGGCTTGTTTATGAGGTAGCGCATTGGGCGTAAGGGCTATTTTATGCCTATTGCGCTACCTCATGCAGAGGAAGCCGTTAGCCGGAGCGACTCCGGCAAATCCAAAGAAAGAAGGAGGATGACGATGTCACAGACATTGATCACCAGCCGAGACCCGAAAGGTCTCCACGCAACCGGTCTCTTCGAGGCCGTCTACAACAAGTCCAAGCTCGACGAGG